>NZ_VYKD01000006.1:0-9753 GCF_032424295.1 Pseudomonas sp. JV449
AGAAATGAAAGTTCGAAGCGTCAGGCAGGACGGATCGATCAAGTGGAACGGCAAGTTGGTATTTATCAGCGAGGCGCTGTCCGGGGAAAGGATAGGGCTCAAAGAAGCTGAAGATGAAGCTTGGGATTTGTACCTGTGTGATTATCCCTTGGGGAGGCTGGGACGAGGTATGACCCGCGTCCAGGCCTCAAATGTGTAAACGATGTCCCCGGTTTCAGATGTAAACGATGTCTACGGTTCTACACCCCGATAGCAGAGTGTCAGTCAACACAGGTATCGACTGAACCACCGCTATCGGGGGCAAGCCCCCTCCCACATTGGATTTTCTCTGGGTCTGAACAATTGAAGGAAACCCCAGCATGAGCGACTCCGGCCGCGCCGATGCCCTGCTAGCCGATCTACCCCGGGACGGCCGTGGCCGGCTCAAAGTTTTCCTCGGCGCTGCGCCGGGTGTGGGCAAGACCTACGCCATGCTCCAGGCTGCCCACACCCAATTGCGCCAGGGCGTCAAACTGATCGCCGGCGTGGTTGAAACCCACGGCCGAGCCGAGACCGAAGCCTTGCTCAGCGGCCTGCCGCAACAACCGCTGTTGCGCAGCGAATACCGTGGCGTGATGCTCGAAGAAATGGACCTCGACGGCCTGCTCGCCGCCAAGCCCAAGCTGGTGCTGGTGGACGAACTGGCCCACAGCAACGCCCCCGGCAGCCGCCATGAAAAGCGTTGGCAAGACATTCAGGAACTGCTCGCCGCCGGCATCGACGTGTTTACCACGGTCAACGTCCAGCACCTGGAAAGCCTGAATGACCAGGTCCGCGGCATCACCGGTGTGCAGGTTCGCGAAACCTTGCCGGATTGGGTGTTGCAGGAGGCCGACGAACTGCTGTTGATCGACCTGCCGTCCCGCGAACTGCTCGAGCGTCTGCGCGACGGCAAGGTGTATGTGCCGGAGCAGGCCCGCGCCGCCATCGATGCGTTCTTTACCCAGACCAACCTGATGGCCCTGCGCGAGCTGGCGATGCAGACCGCCGCCGCCCATGTCGACGACGATTTGGCCCAGGGTTATCGCCAGCTCGGCCAGGCGGCGCCGGCGGTACGTGGGCGTTTGTTGGTGGGCGTGGATGGCGATGCGCAGGCCGAACGCCTGGTGCGCCATGCCAGTCGCGTCGCCCAGCGTCGGCATTTGCCGTGGAGCCTGGTGCATATCGACAACGGCCGTGCGCGGGATGAGCAGGCCCGCCTGCGCCTGCAAAACGCCCAGCAACTGGCCGAGCGCCTTGGCGGCGAAGTGGTGCTGCTGCGGGCGGGGGAGGTGGCCAAGACCTTGATCCAGCATGCCGCCGAACGCCGTGCCAGCCTGCTGTTGGTGGGGCAGTCGCGAATGCGTTGGCGGCGTCGCCTGTTCGGTGGCGGTTTGGCGGCGCGCCTGTTGCGTAATGCCCGGGGCTTGGAAATCAACGTCCTCGACAGTGACGATGTGCCCGCAGCCCCACGCCTGCCGGATGTGCGCGGCCTGGTGTGGTTCGATTACGCCTTGGCCGTGGTTGCGACCATCGTCGCCGCCGCTGTGGCCTGGGCAGTGGCAAGCGCGCTGCCGTTGCCCAATATCTCGCTGGTGTTTCTTGCCGCCGTGTTGCTGGTGGCGGTGCGCAGCAGCCTGGGGCCGTCCCTGGTGTGTGCGGCGTTGTCGTTCCTGACCTATGACTTCCTGTTTATCCCGCCGAATTTCTCCTTCGCCATCCAGCGCGAGGAGGACGTGCTGACGCTGTTGTTCTTCCTGCTGATGGCGGCGCTCACCGGCAATCTTGCCGCACGCCAGCGCCGTCAGTTGCAGGCATTGCGCGACACCCAGGAAGAAACCGGCGAACTGCTCGACCTGTCGCGCAAACTCACCGCCGCCACCGACCGCCAGGCGGTGATCAGTGCCGCCGCCCACCATCTGGAAGGTTGGAGCGACCTGGATCTGTGCCTGGTCAATCGCGACGGCCAGGGTGGCTGGAAGGTCGAGACCGGCGGCCCGCTGACCTTCACCGAAGCCGAGCGTGCTGCGGCCGATTGGGCCTGGCAGCATGACCAGCCGGCAGGCATGGGCACCGGCACCTTGCCGTTCGGGCGCTGGTGGTGGTGGCCGTTGTCGGGCGAAGAAGGCCCGCTCGGGTTGCTCGGCGTCAGTGCCAAGCCGGGCCTGGAATTGAGCGGCCAGCGCCGTCGCTTGCTGACCGCCTTGAGCCAGCCCCTGGCCCAGGCCCTGGCGCGGGCACAGTTGGCCCAGGAGCTGGAATCCGCCCGTTTGCATGGCGAAACCGAGCAACTGCGCAGCGCCTTGCTGGCGTCGGTGTCCCACGATTTGCGCACACCGTTGACCTCCATGCGCGGCAGTATCGACAGCCTGCTGGCGCTCGGCGAAGCCATCCCCCTGGAGGATCGTCGCGAGCTGCTCGAAGGCACCCGCGATGAGGCCGAGCGCCTGGACCGCTATATCCAGAACCTGCTGGACATGACGCGACTGGGCCATGGCGCGCTGAAGCTGGCGCGGGACTGGGTGTCGCCCGGCGATATTGTCGGCAGTGCGCTCGGGCGTTTGCGCGCGGTGTTGGCACCTCTGCAGGTGAGCACCAATGTGCCGGCGGAGTTGCCGTTGCTCTATGTCCATGCTGCGTTGATCGAACAGGCACTGGTCAATGTGCTGGAAAATGCCGCGCGCTTTTCACCGCCCCACGGTCGATTGCAACTGAGCGCCGGCGTCTCGGATAACCGATTGTTTTTCGCCGTGGCGGATGAGGGGCCCGGTATTCCTGAGGATGAGCGGGCGAAGATCTTCGACATGTTCTACACCGCCGCACGCGGTGATCGAGGCGGGCAGGGCACCGGCCTCGGCCTGGCGATCTGCCAGGGCATGGTCGGCGCCCATGGTGGGCATATCAGCGTGGCCGATGGCATTGAGGGGCGCGGTACCTGTATCACGCTGTTCCTGCCATTGCCGACACAGCCTGGCCTGGAAGGCGAGGCGTGAGCTACCCTGTTTTCTCTACGGATGTTGATTGGACGCCATGAGCCAGACCGCGACGATTTTAGTCATTGATGACGAACCGCAGATCCGCAAATTCCTGCGCATCAGCCTGGCCTCCCAGGGCTACAAAGTGATCGAGGCCGGTACCGGCAACGAAGGCCTGGCCCAGGCTGCGTTGAGCAAACCCGACTTGCTGGTGCTCGACCTGGGCCTGCCGGACATGGACGGCCAGCAGGTGTTGCGCGAGTTTCGTGAGTGGTCGACGGTGCCGGTACTGGTGCTGTCGGTGCGGGCCAGCGAAGGACAGAAGGTCGAAGCCCTAGACGGTGGCGCCAATGATTATGTCACCAAGCCCTTCGGCATCCAGGAGTTCCTGGCCCGCGTGCGCGCCTTGTTGCGCCAGGCGCCGGTGGGCGAGACCCAGGAAGCGGCGTTGCAGTTTGGCCCGTTGACGGTGGACCTGGCCTATCGCCGCGTGCTGCTGGACGGCGCCGAGGTGGCACTGACCCGCAAGGAATACGCGGTGTTGGCACAACTGGCGCGGCATCCGGGACGGGTGATTACCCAACAGCAACTGCTCAAGGACATCTGGGGGCCGACCCACACCGACGACAGTCACTACCTGCGGATTGTGGTGGGGCATCTGCGCCAGAAGCTGGCGGATGATCCGACCCAGCCGAGGTTTATCGTGACCGAGGCGGGAGTGGGGTATCGGTTGTTGAGCGCCTGAGGCGATCTGTCAGCCTCTCTGTGGTTCTGTGGTTCTGTGGGTTCTGTGGGGTCTGTGGGGTCTGTGGTTCTGTGGGTTCTGTGGGTTCTGTGGGTTCTGTGGGTTATGTGGATTCTGTGGTGAGCGGGCTTGCCCCGCGCTGGGCTGCGTAGCAGCCCCAAAACCAGGCCCAAAGGAGTACCTGACACTGCGCGCTCCTCATTGAGTGGGGCCGCTGCGCAGCCCAGCGCGGGGCAAGCCCGCTCACCACGGCTCTAGCGACACGGCTGTCTCAGCGCTGCTCACTCTCATAGCGATCCAGGGTATCACTGGCAATTTCCCGCCCAAGTGCGATCAACTCCGGCGCCTTGTAGAACTCGAAAAACCGGCACACCCGCTTCGGCACGTTGATCAGCACATCCGGCGGGTAGCCGGCGATCTTGTATTGCGCCAGCGAAGTCTGCATCACCTCGAAACTCTGGTTGATCAGATCCAGCAATGACGCCGGCCCGACGTTATCGATGATGAATGAACCGGTGGCCGACTTCGGCGCCCCCGGCTTTTCCGGTGCGGCGGCAGGTTGCTGGGATTCGGGTTCGGCCGACTCCAGCCACGGATTGATCTCGGCCGCCTGGGCCTGCAAGGCTTCCTGCTCAAGTTTCATCAACTGCTCGGCCTGCTTGCGGCGAAACGGCAGGTGCGAACCCAGTGATTTCGCCAGGCTGTTGAAGCGGCTCTTGAACGCCGGCGGGCGCTGGATCACAGGCAACTGGTAGTGTTTCTGGTTGGTGGCGTTGAGATTGACCGCGATGATCAAGTCACAATGGCTCGACACCACCGGCACGATCGGCAGCGGGTTGAGCAGGCCGCCGTCCACCAGCATGCGGTTGCCTTGCATCACCGGGGTGAACAGGCTGGGAATCGCTGCCGAGGCGCGCATGGCCTGGTGCAGGCAGCCTTCCTGGAACCAGATTTCCTGTTGGTTGGTCAGGTCGGTGGCAACGGCGGTGTAGGGGATGCGCAGCTCTTCGATATTGATCTCGCCGACGATCTTGCGGATCTGCCCGAAGACCTTTTCGCCACGAATCGCCCCAAGGCGGAAACTCACGTCCACCAGGCGCAGCACGTCGAGGTAGTCGAGGCTTTCAATCCAGTTTCGATACTCGTCCAGTTTGCCGGCGGCGTAGATCCCGCCCACCACGGCACCCATGGAGCAACCGGCGATACAGGCGATGTCGTAGCCGCGCCGTTCGATTTCCTCGATCACCCCGATATGGGCGTAGCCCCGGGCCCCGCCGGAACCCAACACCAAGGCAACACGTTTCTTCATGGTCGATGTCCTTCATAAACGGGGGCCCACAATGCGCCTATTTTGGGGGCCGCTTCAATCTTCGTTGCGCCTGGCAATATTTTTCAAGAATAGCGCCCAGGCTCGGGTATGCTCTGGCAATAGGTACTACCGATTTCAGGCTAAGGACAAGGCACTTTTTCTTGTAGGCAACGTCTACAGCGTACGACTGTTTTTCTTTATTTTGAGGTGTCATCGATGAAAGCCTGGATGTGTGTGCCTGTGATCATGTTGGCCCTGGCGGGTTGTGCCGGGAAAACCGCATACCGCGACAGCTGTGGCTCGCAATTGGATGCCGCCTGGAAAGAACTCGACCTGGCCAAGGCCGAAGGTTTTGCCGGCACCGTCAGCTACTCCAAGGCTTTGTCGTTACTGACGGGCGCCAAGACCCAGCAGCAATTCGAGGCGTTTGAAGGCTGCTCCAACAAGGCCGAAAAAGCTCGGTTCTATATTCGTGAGTCGCGCGCCGGGCGTTAACGTGCAGCGCAGAGTGGGATTTTTCATCTGAGAGTGAGGGCAGGATGTCAGCTTTGGTCGATCAGTTAGTCGCTCAGGTCATTGGCCTGGAAGTAGGGTTACTGAGCTGCCAGGCTCGCCTCGCTGCCGTTACCGATGATGAAGCCCTGCATGATCTGCGCACCACCGTACGCCGCCTGCGCAGTCTGTTGCGTCCTTTGCGCGGGCTGCCGGGTGTGGAACAGCTTGAATTGGCCGCCGGCACGGTCGGCCAGTTGACGACGCCGCTGCGCGACCGAGAGGTGCTGGCGGCGTATTTGCATCAGCATGGTTATCACGAGGCCGCAGATCGACGCCTGCGCCTGCAACCCGACGCCTATCGCCAGGTGGCGCAAGGCCCGGAAGTTGCGCATCTGCTGCTGATCCTTGATGCATTCCCGCGCTTTATCCGCGCCTCGGAGCACCAGAAATTGCTCAAGGGTTTGCGACCGCGCATTGAGAAGCGCCTGGCCAAGCAATGGCAGAAACTCGATCAAGCGCTGAAAGATCCAGACCATGATCGCCACCGTTTGCGCTTGTTGATCAAGCGTGTGCGCTATGCCGCCGAGGCTTACCCCCAGCTGGATAAGTTGCCCGCCAATGCCCTGCCACGCCTGAAGAAAGCCCAAGCGGCACTGGGTGATTGGCATGACTGCTGGCAATGGTTGGCCCAGGCCGAACATCAAGCCGATCTGCAGCCCTGTGTTGCGATATGGCATCGCACCATGGCCAAGGCCGAAGGGCAGGCGGATCGCGTGCTGGACAAACTCAGCGCGGATTGTTTCTAAATCGGTCCGGCTTTTGGCCGGAATAAGCGCTGTACCTTGGCTGCGCGCTGGTTAAGATCGCACATCCGTTTTTTTTGATGTGAGGTCGCCATGCGCTTTAGTGATTTGCTCGACGCTGCCCGAAGCAACCCGCTGGATGTCACCATTCCCGCCGAGTGGGCCCAGGGCCGTGCGTCCTTTGGTGGCTTGGTTGCTGCGTTGCAATACGAAGCCTTGCGCGCCCAGGTGCCGACGGACCGCCCATTGCGCTCGCTCGCGATCACCTTCGTTGGCCCGGTCGCGCCCGATGTACCCGCCAGCTATCAAGTCGAAGTGTTGCGTGAAGGCAAGGCGGTCAGCCAGTTGCTCGGCCGTGTCGTGCAGAACGGTGAGGTCGCGACCCTGGTACAGGCCAGTTTTGGCGCATCCCGCGAGTCGGAAATCGATGTGGCCAGCGAGCCGCCGCCGACGTTCAAGCACTGGGATGAGTGCCAGGAACTGCCCTATATCAAAGGCGTCACGCCTGAATTCATGCGCCACCTGGCGATGCGCTGGAGCGTTGGCGGTTTGCCGTTTACCGGTAATAAATCCCGCGAGATGGGCGGTTGGGTTCGCTTGCGCGGGGATGTGAAGGAGGAACCGCTGACCGAAGCGCATATCCTCGCCTTGGTCGACGCCTGGCCACCGGCGTTACTGCCGCACCTGAAAAAGCCCGCTCCGGGCAGCACACTGACCTGGACCATCGAATTCATCCAGCCCTTGCAGGAATTGACGACCCTGGACTGGTGCCAGTACCACGTCAGCATCGAACATGCGCGCGACGGCTACGGTCACGCCGCCGCCGCGCTGTGGAGCCCAACCGGTGCGTTGATCGCCCTCAGCCGCCAGACCGTGGTGGTCTTCGCCTGATCGTCAGTGGCGGTGGCGCAGCCGCCAGGCACGCCACCAGCCACCGCTCAACACAAAGCGCGGGAACGTCAGGAACTGCTCGACCACCAGGCGCTGTACTGCGTCTTTACGATCACTGAACGGCTCACCGGCCTCGGCTTCCAGGCTATGGCCATGACGCTGCAACGCCAGGCCAGCGAGGATGCCGACTACGCCAATGGCGAAACTGGCCAGGCTCAGGCTGAACACTCCGGACACAATCAACAGAAACCCGATGATAAACAGCGGCACGGCAATCAGGTGCAACGCCAGGTTGGTCGGGTGCTGATGGTTTTGCGGGTAGTTACGCCATTGCCAGGCGGGGAGATTGGGATGACGTTTGCCCATGATGGTGAACCCTCTGTCCGTTGAAATAATATGGGGAGAGTTTAGGTGGGGGGGGGCGGGTGGGCGAATTGGGGTTGGCTATGACGGTGATAGAAGGCCAGTTGTGGCAAACCATCTTCAAGCCCAAATAACGCAGTCATGATCATCCATGTGCACCAGAAACGTGAGTTTGCTATCCGTCACCCAGAACGGATATCCGGTCGTTTCACCTAAGATAGAGGCTATATCCTGCGCATTGTCGATTTCCCAGCCCGAGTATGTTGAATCAAGTACCAACAAAATCAGGTCTTTTTGGTTAATGCGGTACTGTATTTCCTTCCAGAAATTGGGGTTGTGCTCTGAATTTTTCTCGTTCAGTTCGACGGGGTCGAGGAAGCTGCTCTCGAACTTGAAGAACTTTTTTGTCAGGTTATTTATTAATGCTGTGGTTTCGTATGTCTGAAGTTTTCTAAAGCTTATTTCTAAGCTCCTGAAAGCATCATCTATTTCTTCTTCCAGGTAACTCATTAGTGAATCCCAATTCTTGATCGGCTAACGGGAACCAGTTTGAGAAGTATATGACCTCTTTTTGCCCCTCCGCCCGCTCTCTTTCCGGGGGTTTGATAGCCAATATGAGGTGATTTCGGCCCTTCTTTGCTTGGGACAAGTATTGGGTCATCAATATTCACCTCGGCCCCCCTATTTGGGCCGCTTTGGACACGCCATTCAGTTGGAAATGACTTTCCATATTGGTCTTTACCCCATTTGGATACGCTGTATTCATCCCTTGATATGCCTGTTCTGCGAAAGGCTTCATCTAAACCCGTGTGCATTTGCTCGTAGCTGTTGCGGTCTTGTTTGCGCCAGTCCAGATCTACATCGGAGTTAAACTCCCACGTGTTTCCGGTGTGTGGCGGAGGGCAGCTCCCAGAAGTGCAAGCTAACCCTAACGGATCTACCCATCCGGTCGGGTTAGGCACGTACTGGTACGCGTTGATCCCACCCGCCAACTTCACCGGGTCAGGCGTCAGGTAACACCCAATATCCGGATTGTAGTAGCGATGGCGGTTGTAGTGCAGCCCGCTTTCCTGATCAAAGTACTGGCCCTGGAAACGTAGCGGGTTGTCGATTGTGCCTTTGTCGAGTCGGCTGATCTGGCCGTAGGCGCGGTAGTGGGCGGACCAGACGATGTCGCCGTCTGGAGAGGTGAGTTCTTGCGGCGTGCCGAGGTGGTCGAGTTGGTAGTGATAGGGCTTGGTATCTTTTGGGCCGAAGCCTTCCAGCAGGGCGAGCGGCCTAAAACTATCGGGTTCGTAGAGATAGCTGCGATGGCGATCCGCATGGTGTTCGGCAATCAGTCTGTCGCCTTGCCAGAAAAACTCCGTCGTTAGGCCGTCCACGGTTTTGCTGATGCGCCGCCCAAACGGGTCGTAGCGGTAACTGGCGGTTTGGCCGTTGGGTTGGGTGATGCCGATCAGCCGATGCTGGCAGTCGTAGCGGTATTCGGTGACGAGTTGATGGCCTTTGCCGCGTCGCTCGCGGATGAGGTTGCCGAAGGCGTCATAGTCGTAGTGGCGGTCGCCCTGGATCATCAGGCGGTTGCCGGCAACGATATCGGGGCCGGGGCGGTCTTGCATCAGCAGGGTGCCGGCCGGGGTGTGGCCGAAGCGTTCCTGCAGGTCTTGGGAGTGGTCGGCGCGGGTGAGGCGGCCTAGTGGGTCGTAGTGGTAGTGGTGTTCGCCTTTGCGCGTGTCGAGCAAGCGGGTGAGGTTGCCGGTTTTGTCGTAGTCGTATTGGCGTTGGTAGAGGTGGTCTTGTTGCTGGGTGATTGCGTGGACGTGCAGGCGGTGTTGGTCGTCGTAGTGGTAGTGGCTGAGGAGTTGGCCTTGTTGGCGTTGGTGCTCCTGGCCGGCTTTGAACAGATGAGACGTCAGCAGCGCGCCGTTTAATTCGACGGTGGCGAGGTGGCCGCCTTTGCCGTGGTTGAACACCAAGCGGTTGTTGTCCGGTAGGCGCAGGTGTTGAAGCTGGCCGCAGGCGTCGTAGCCGTAGCGCAAGGTGCCCCAGCCTTGGTGTTCGGCGGTGAGGCGGCTTTGTTGGTCGTATTCGTAGGCCAACGCCCAGTGGCCGTCATCGACGCTGAGGAGGTTGCCCTGGCGGTCGTAGGCATAT
>NZ_VYKD01000007.1:0-158877 GCF_032424295.1 Pseudomonas sp. JV449
GCTGCCCATCAAACCTGGTTTCCTGCTGGATCAGTCCGTTGGGATGATAAGCAAGTCGGTAGGTCTCGCCGACTTCGTTTTCGATCTCGGTCAGCAATAACCGCACGTTGTCGTAGCGGTAGTTGACCTGAGTGCCATCAGCGTTGATGCGCCGACTGATCAGGTGCAACCCGTCGGCGTATTCGTAGCGGGTGACGTGGCCCAGTTCGTCGCGTTCGGCGCTGATTTTTCCGTAGGGGTTGTAGCTGTATTCCCGACATGCACCGCCTGGTAATACGACGCGAACCAAGCGACCCACACTGCCCCACTGATACTGGGTCAGCGCGCCATGCTCATCCTCGCGCGCCACCTGACGGCCAAGATCGTCATAGCGATACCGCTTGATCCCGCCATTGGGCAACTGCTCCTCAACCAGTTGCCCCCGCTCATTCCACACCAGCCGATGGCAACTGTGATCCGGGTACCAAACCCCAACCAGTTGCCCGTATTTGTCGTAGCTGTAGTCGGTGATATTGCCGTCGGGATCGGTCTTGCGGATGACATCGCCCTGGTCATTACGCTCATATTTCCAGACCGCCAGACCCCGCCTTACAACCCGTACGAAGCCATTGTCATGCTCGTAGGACGTCGGCTCATCATCCCCGGGAAACAACGCCACCAAGTGTCCGGCGTCGTCGTACTGATACGCCGTCACCGCCCCCAGCGGATCCTGCTCAACCGTCAGCCGGCCTTTGGCGTCGTAGGATTTGAAATGCTGGGCACCGTCCGGATCAATCCGCTGCACCAGCCGCGCCCGGTCGTCATGGACATACACTTCCTGACTGCCATCGGCGTTATGCAGCGTGACACGGCCGTCCTTCCCCCAGGCATACCGCGTATCCATCTGGGAAAAACTGGCCCAATGCCGAACACATCGCGCAGCCTTGCCAGCCCGTTCCCACGCCCAGAAGAAACTCGCCCCACCGGCCAAGCCCCGCTCAAGAATGACGTGCTGATCGTCGTAGCGATAAACCTCGCTTTCACCTACCGCATTGGTCGCCGAGACCAGTCGGCCAGCATCGTCATAGGCGTAGGAAACAATGCTCTGCTCAGTAATCCAGACATACGGACCACGGTCTTCGGCCCGCTGCACCTGGTAGTCCACCGCCACGATGCGGTCCGATTCATAGCGCAGGAACAGCGCACACCCCGCACCGTTATCCAGCCGCTCAATCCGCCCCAAATAATCCCGAGAAATCCGCAGCCGGTTGTCGTACGCGTCGCTGATCGAGACCAGCACACCGTCGCGAAAGTGATAAAACCGCGACGCCTGGGCCAGCACCAGTTCATCCGGCGACGCGCCCAAATAGATCGCGGCTTCGGCCAAACTATTGGTGATTGCTGGCCGAGCAACAGTCGGCATCGGAAACGAAGTACTGCGATTCTCATGGTCCGTCCACACCACCGAATCGCCCGACACCGCAAGCCGATGCGCCAGCGAATGACTCCAGCCAAACCCCAACCCGACATCCACTTCCACCGCACTGGTGCGATACAACCGTGTCCACTCGAACGGCAAGATTCCATCCAACGTGCCGTCGGTGAGGGTGAGCAATTCCTCCCCGGTAACCATCGACACGGGGCAGCCGTTGGTGACGGTCTTATCCGAAGATGCCGTCGCATCCCCGTTCGGATTCTTCCCTGAAACCGGAACATCATCGACAGGCTCCTGCCTGACCAACACCGTCTGCTGAGTCTTCCCGCGAACCGCCGGCACCGGGTTCGAAACCACATGCTCCCCAACCTTCAACGGCGCAACCGGTACAGTCTTGATCGCTGTCGCGGGGCCACCGAGCAGCAAAGGCTTCACCGCCTCGACATGCGCGTCCAACGTCGGCCCCACCAACTGATCAGCCAGCCTCTCCAGCCACTTGTGCGCTCGTCCGGATTTGATATGTCCCAGCACCTGAGCGCCCAGGCGAATCTGCACGCCCATGCCACGGGTCGCCCA
This sequence comes from Pseudomonas sp. JV449, assembly GCF_032424295.1. Lineage (NCBI taxonomy): Bacteria > Pseudomonadati > Pseudomonadota > Gammaproteobacteria > Pseudomonadales > Pseudomonadaceae > Pseudomonas > Pseudomonas sp. JV449. The sequence goes on from NZ_VYKD01000007.1 coordinate 1,991, forward strand.
GATCAGAAATAGATTGATCAGTACCTCACCGGTGATCTCGCCCAGCACTTCATACATCTCGGGCGGCGGTAGCAGGCGTAGCCAACTGACCATGGCTGACATGTAGATAAACAGCAGCGGCTCATCGCTGAGCACCAACAGCCCCTTTGCGATGGCGTCGTTGCCCAGCCTCAGCAGTTCATCGAGTTCAGTCTGGGAGATGTAGGCCAACAACTTCTGGCTGTTGGCCTTGAGGTCCGCCAGCAAGTCATACAGCTGCGTAACGTTGTCCCACAGGTTGTAGAGCGCCTTGGCCATCCCGCTTGAAAACGCCAAACCTTGCATCGTGCTACGTTCGGGCGGCGTGGCGTTGGCGAAGTCGTCCCATTGGGGCTGGAAGGTCTTGGTCCATTCGTCACGCAGGCGACTTTCCAACCCCGCGATCACCGATTGATAAGACCCATACAGCGCCTTGACGTGATCCCTGGAAACGTTGGGGTAGAAACTGATTCGGTACGGCTGGTTGCGATCACACTCGGTGATTTCGAGGATGCCGCTGGGACCGATGGTCCGATGGAGTGGTGCGCCGAGCGGGCTGCCGTCCTGGGCAATGGCTTGCAGCATCACCGGCGTATTGCCGATCGGTACAAACCGAGTGCTTTCGAACATATGCACCAGGGTCAGCGATCCCTGGGCATCGCACCTGGCGACGGTGTTACTGGGGGTTTTGGAGGAAGCCGGCGCCACCAGCGCCACCTCTTCCCCAACTTTGAACACCTGATCCACTTCCAGTGCCGAAGCGCTCAAGAACCCCTCGGCCCACTCATCAAAGGTATTCAGGCAACCGCGAAAGTCACGAAAGACGCGCTCAACGTCCGGCGCCTTGGCATCCATGGGGGCCAGGACAAAGCTGGCAATGACGGGAATCAAGAGGCAGCCCCGACAACCAGGGCATTAACGGGTAGGTGCATCGGCGGTCCCTCGCACTGAATGATCAGGCGAGAGACTTTGGAGAGGTTCGTCAGGTAAAGAAGTCGGCGCTATTCGCCAGGACGGCTAGGAGGGTTCGCCAAGACTTCGGGTAAACGCAGAGTCGATCGTAGGAGTCGGATTACAGGTGGAGAAGCCCTACAGCTTCAGTTGCCCAATCGCCTTGCTCAACTCACCAGCCAACGTTGCCAGCTCATTGCTGGTGGTCGCCGAATCCACAGTCTGTTGCACGGTGTTCTCGGTCACATCACGAATGCTCACCACTGCGCGGTTCATCTCTTCGGCCACGTGGCTTTGCTGTTCGGCGGCGACGGCGATCTGGGTGTTGCTTTCACGCATTTGCGCCACGGCGGTGGTGATTTCGGCGAGCGCTGTGCCGGCTTCCAGGGCTTGTTGTACGCAGTCGTCGGCCTTGAACGAGCTTTCCTGCATGAAGTCCACCGCGTCGCGGGTGCCGGCCTGCAGAGCCGAGACCATGCGGGTGATTTCGTCGGTGGAGCTTTGCACGCGCTTGGCCAGGTTGCGCACTTCGTCGGCGACCACGGCAAACCCACGGCCCATTTCCCCGGCGCGAGCCGCTTCGATGGCGGCGTTGAGGGCGAGCAGGTTGGTCTGTTCGGCGATGCTGTGGATCACACTGACCACGCTGTTGATTTTCTGGCTGTCCTCGGCCAGTTTCTGGATCATTTCGGCGGTCTGTTGCACGCCGGAAGACAGGCCGGCGATTGAGTGCTGTACGCGGGTGACCACGTCCTGACCGCTGCCAGCGAGGGTGTCGGCGGCCTGGGACAAGTCGCGGGTGGCACCGGCATGTTGAGCGATATGGTAGACGGTGGCGGTCATTTCGTTGATGGCGGTGGCGGCCTGGTCGGTCTCGCTTTGCTGGCCAAGCATGCCGTGTTGTACCTCGTTCATGCTGCTGGCCAATCGAGCGGCACCCTCGTCCAGAAGCTTGGCGGTGCGCGCCACGGTGCTGACCACGCGCTGATAACCGGCTTGCATGGCATTGAAGGCGCTGGCCATCTGGCCGACTTCATCCTTGCAGGCCAATGGCACGCGGGCCGACAGGTCGCCGGTTTTCTCCACGTGCAGCATCACGTCCTTGAGGGTGTTGAGTTGGCTGAGCAGGAAGCGGATCAGCAATTGCGAGGCGCAGAGCATCGCCAGCATCAGGATCAGCACCGCCACGGCATAGTTAGCGAAGCGTTCACTGAATACCTGGCTCAGGCTGGGGGCGTGGGCGAGCACGGCGATGTATTGCCCATCAGGGCGGGCGATCACTTCGGCGCCCATCAGCGTGTTTTCGCCGAACAGCGGCATGGGGTTGAGTTCGACCCAACCCGTGTTGCTGCTCAGGGCTGACAGATTCTGATCGGCCAGCTGTGGGACTTGGCCGCGGGCAAACGTCAGCCAGTGCTCGCTCTTGGGCAGGGCCTTGTCGGCCGGCCAGGCTCCGAGCAATTGCGCCTGGGCCTGTGCCGAGGCCTGGGACGCATGGCTGCGCGATTGCTGTTCGAGATGCACGGCGTACAGCACCAGGAGCAGGGTCGTGATAAAGGCGACCGCGTTGACGGCCCAGAATTTGTATTTCAGCGAGATATTGCTAAGCCAGGCACCCATGGAAGGTTTTCTCTGATAGCGGAAACAGCATTGGCAAGGTGCCATTATTGTGCCGCTACTCAGCAAAGCGGTTTTGACATGGGTCAATGCACCGCATCAATCCACGGCAGGCAGCCCAAAAAACGCGCGGGCACAGGCGGTGCTGTGCTGAGCCAGGTCCTCGGCCGTTTCGTTGCGGTGCAGGGCGACTTCGCGCAGCACTTCCGGTAGGTAGGCGGGTTCGTTACGGCCGTTTTTCGGCTTTGGACGCAGGGTGCGCGGCAGCAGGTAGGGCGCATCGCTCTCCAGCATCAGACGACCACGGGGAATTTCCCTGACCAACGGATGCAGGTGCGTCCCACGGCGTTCATCACAGATCCAGCCGGTAATGCCAATGTGCAAATCGAGATCGAGGTAGCTGAACAGCGCCGGTTGTTCGCCGGTGAAGCAATGCACCACGGCGGCGCTCAGGTGGTCGCGGTAGTCCTTGAGGATCTCCAGCAGACGCTGGTTGGCGTCGCGCTCGTGGAGAAACACCGGCAGTTTGAGCTCAACCGCCAGAGCCAAGTGCTCTTCGAGGACTTTTTCCTGTTGCGGGCGCGGAGAGAAATCCCGATTGAAATCCAGCCCGCATTCGCCCACCGCACGTACGCGGCTTTCGCTGAGTAAACCGCGCAGGCGCCTGGCGCTATCGCCGTTCCAATCGCTGGCGGAGTGGGGGTGGATGCCGGCCGTGCTGAACAGGCGTTGGCCGCTGTCATCGAGGTTGACGCACAGTTCCAAGGCCTGTTCGCTGCCGTCGACGCTGGTGCCGGTGAGCACCAATTGTTGCACTCCGGCGGCATAGGCGCGGTCGAGAACGGCCTGGTGCTTCTCGTCGAAACTGGGGTTGGTCAGGTTGACGCCGATATCAATGAGTTGCATGGTGCTATCTCCGCCTGCGGCCGGAAAGCATATCAGAGCTGTAGATTTATAAGAAAAACGAAGAACTACAACGAGTTATAGCTGTCTTTGAACGTCGCAAGTGACATCGTGGTTGGCTGCACGCCTTGCACTGTGCCACCGTTGCGCGTCTTGCCAGCGCTTAAAGCGCTCTGTATCTGACCCCCAACGCCTCGTTTTTCGCGAGGGTGTTGGCCAGTATTCTTTCCGGAGAGCGGATGATCCGACCCTCGGTGTTGCTTATGTTGTGCCTGACGCTGCTGCTGCCCGCGGCGGCGCTCGCGCGTCTGGACGGGCCGCTGGAAGTGACCAGGCCCGGCAAGGTGCGCGACTTGGCGGAGATTCGCTCGAGTCGTACCCTGCGTGTATTGGTCAACCAGAGCCGTAACAGTTCCGGCGAGGTCCAGGGCCAGGCCATCGGTGTCGAATACCATCGTCTGCGTGCGTTCGAGCAATACCTCAATGGCCACGCCCGTGATGGCCAGGAAATCAACCTCAAGATCATTCCCAAGGCCAAGGACCAACTGCTCGGCGCACTCGCCCGTGGCGAAGGTGACCTGGTGGCCCCCGGTGAATTGCTGGATGTGAAGGCCGCACACAAGATCAGCACCAGCGATCCGATCGCCAGCGGTGTGCCGTTATGGCTGGTGGGGGTGAAGGGTGAGCGGCGGTTTACCAAGCTGGAGCAGCTATCCGGGCGCACCCTGGCGCTGACCACCGGCAGCGCGGCGGCGGATGCCATCAGCCAGGTCAACCAGAAACTGGCCTTGCACAAACAGCCGCCGGTCAAGGTGGAATGGGTGGACCCGACCCTGGCGGTGGAGGATGTGCTGGAGATGGTCCAGGCGGGTATTTTTCACCTGACTATTGTCGAGAAGCCGATTGCTGAGCGCTGGTCGAAGATCCTGCCCAAGTTGCGCTTCGACAAGCAGGTGGCAATCAGCGAACCGGGCGACGAGTACTGGTTTGTGCGCCAGGACGCCTCGATGCTGCGGGCCAGTATTGATCGATTTCTCAAGACCTATCGCACGCCGTCCGACCAGGATGTGGCATTCCAACGCATCTATCGGCGCCTCTACCAGGTGCGCAACCCACTGGCCCGTGTCGACCGCCAGCGCCTCGAAAAGCTGCGCCCGGTATTGCAAAAGCACGCCCGTGAGCAAGGCATGGACTGGCTGAACCTCGCGGCGCTGGCGTTCAAGGAGTCGGCTTTTGACCCGGGTGCGCGCAACAGCGGCGGCCCTACGGGCCTGATGCAGATCACCCCTTCGGCAGCGCAGCGGGTGGGCGTCAACAACATCGAAAGTCTCGACAGCAATGTGCAGGCCGGCGCGCGTTACCTGGCGTTGATCCGTCGTAAATTCTTCGCCAGCCCCAAGCTCAACGAGCGCGAGCGCATGGCCTTCGTATTGGCTGCATACAACATGGGGCCGGAGCGGGTGCAGGGCATGCGCACCGAGGCCAGGCGCCGGGGCCTGAATCCAAACCAATGGTTCTTCCAGGTGGAACGCATCGCCATGGAGCAGGTGGGGATGGGGGGCGTCAGCTATGTTAATAGCGTCAACAAGTACTACTTGGCGTTTGATCGGGAGCGAGAGTCCCTGGAACCGCCGGCGCCGAAAATCGCCTCGAAATAATCTATTTTTTCGATGTTAATCAGGCATTTTTTCGGCTTTTATCATTACTTAAGCTGATTAATATAGCGGCCAACCAACCCCTACTTCGAAAAGGATCCACCCCCATGAGCCCAATGATCAAAAGCGTACTGTCCACTCGTGCCGGCTACGGCCTGACCATCCTGCGCATCGTCGTCGGCATCATCTTTGCCGCCCATGGTTCGCAAAAACTCTTCGGTTGGTTTGGCGGCTATGGCCTGGCGGGCACCGCCCAGTGGATGGAAAGCATTGGCCTGGCGCCGGGTACCCTGATGGCGCTGCTGTCGGGCGGAACCGAGTTCTTTGCCGGCCTGGCACTGATCATCGGTTTGCTGGTACGCCCGGCGGCATTGGGCCTGACCATTCTGTCGCTGGTGGCGATCTTCTCGGTGCATATCCATAACGGCTTGTTCATGGCCAACAACGGTTATGAGTTCGCACTGGCCCTGCTGGGCGGCTCCCTGGCGGTGCTGCTGGAAGGTGCTGGCAAACTGTCTGCCGACCGCGCCATCGCCAACTGACACCGGCACAAAACTCTGAAAAGGCCCACCACTGTGTGGGCCTTTTCGTTGCTCGGGATTCTTGACACCGCCCCACCGGCTTCTCTAGGATGCTGCCCATGCGCCGATTTAAACAGCTAATTGCGGGGCGCCACTGGGTCTCATCAATAGGGCCCGACAGAAGCCTGTTCTCCCCTGGGGAGGCAACTTCGAAATACCGCTAAAGCGCTGGTTCGGTGTTGCCTCTCACCTGCCCGCAGACTTTTGAGGCAGAGACACGACACGATGAATGCACTACGCCCCCTGATACGCCTGGCCCCGATCACCGCGGACCTCACCCAACGCAATCCAAAAATCCTCCTGGGCGGCAAGCATCAGCCTACGCTCTTACGTTATCTGGACGGGTGGCCACGTCGCAGCGGGCGGCCATCGGCATTCTTGATTCAGTTTGTGGAAGATGGCGATTCTCTTGCCCGGTTTGCGAATAACAGCTTCGATCTTGCGGTTATCCAGGCCCCCAGCGCGAGCGACGCGCAGGAAGTCATCCGACAATTGACCCGCATTGCCCGGCAGGGGCTGATTGCCAGGCGTTGAACTCAGTAGAGCGCGACGCCCGCCTGTAGTCGACGCCGTCGATTGCACAGAAAAACCACCCAGGCAACCAGGCATAGCATCAGGGGTATCGCCAGTGCCACGAGCATTTTTATGGCGAACTCCAGGCGATGTACCTGCGCGTATGCCTCGGCTTTCAAGGCATGTAATTCCATTGGCAAGCGCAGTCGCTCCTTGTTGAGTGCAACCAATTGGGTGGTGGTGTCCACGGTCTGGGAGCCGAGCTGCACCTCCGTTGGGCGCAGCATTTGCCATTCATGTTCTGTCCGTAGCAGGCGTTGTTCCAATTCAGTCGCCTTCTGCGTGTAGGCGTGTACGGCGCTGTCGCGCATCCGTTCCAGCCTGTTTGGCGATCTTTGCGCCGACGCGTGCGGGCGAATATTGGTCAGTACATCACCGGCGGACAAGTTATCCAGCGTATTCAAGATAAACAATGTGTTGCTGTCGGGCGCTGGGCTATTGACTTGATCCGTGAGCAAATCAGTGTCGGCGACTAGCACCACATGGATCTGCGCCGCTTTTTGCACAGCTGCCGGCTGTCCTTCCACGCCATCGAGGAATGCTGAATAGGCAGGCCCCTCTATACGGGCTGCAATCACATGGCGTTGTGTTTGGCTGGAGGCCTCATCGGCCGTTGAATCAAGCTCGGTTGCTGAGGCAAGCCGGTCGGTTTCCTGCAACTCGGATTGCAGGGAGCTTTGCAGGAGAGGGGTCAGGGTCGTGCGGCCTTTCTGGCGGCGAAACAGCACGCCGCTGCTTGATACCGTCACGTTATTCAATTTCCAGGTGCTCGGATCGCCTGTGTTCATTGCCTGCCGGGGCAGGATCAACCTGCCCGGATGCTGCACTGTGAACTTCCCTTTCACTGGTGTGTGCGACGCCGCGTAGCGGTGATCGAGCAGAAACTTGTTCGCCGGCATCTGTATTCCCCAAGCGGCAAGCAAATCAGTCAGTCGGGTATTGGCGGATGGGGTGTTCGAGCTTTGCTCGCTAAACGGGTCGATAAATGCCATCAATTTACCGCCCTTTAAGACAAATTGTTCAACCGCATATAACGATTGCTCAGGCAGCGCCTGTGGATGCACGACCATGAGCGTCTTGACCTGTTCCGGCACGCGCTCGGTGGTTGCTCCCAGATTGACCAGATTGAAATGTCGCTGCAGTTCCTTCAACAATCGGTCCGCGGATTCTCCCATCGCCAGCCCTGACAGCAGTCCGATAGCGGGGCGCTCCGGATGCTGCAACTTGTAGATCAAATGACTGATTTCATATTCGAGCAATGGCTCACGATCCAGGCTGAATGATTCGATGCGTTGCGCTCCATAGCCGGCTCGGGTGCCGATCAGGCCCATGAATCCCGCATTGTCGTCGAGGCCAAACAATCTGGCTTTGTAGGCGTCCTCTGAAAAAGGTATGGGATCAATAAGGTGCAGGTTGATCATGCCTTTTGCTGCTTTTTCGTACTCCATCAACCGGTCTTCGATGCGCTTGCCATAGCGTTTCAAGGTGTAGCTTCGTCCAGGGCTGTCATGGGCATTGAAATAATACAAATCCACAGGGTTTTCCAATGACGCGAGTAACTGTCGTACTTGAGGCGATAGGGTATGCGTTTTTCCTTGTGAGAAGTCCCATCGGATATTTGGAATTTTTCCTACCCAAACTAAGTTAAACGCCAGGAATAGTAACAGGATAACAGTGAGTGTCATGCCGGTGCGCAGAGTAGGTCGCATGGAGGGCTTTCCTTCTCAGCTGTGTCTATAGTTGAGAGTGACGGTCGTCGCTGCGAGAAAGGCCAAGATCATGCTGATGAAGTAAAGCATGTCACGAAGCGTGAACTTTCCATTGTCGATAGCGCTGTACCTCGAAAAAGGGCTGAGGGAGACCAGACTGTCCACCGCCCAGGTGGGGGCTTGATGTTCAAGTGCATCGAGTAAATAAGAGAATGCGCTGACGATAAGCATAAAGCCCACAGTCAGTATGAAAAGGGCAGTGCGTTGCCGCACCAGTGTGAAAATAAAACAGCCGACGGCTAGATAACTGCCCGCCAGCAGCCAGCTCGATATAAATTGCGAGGCAATAACGCTGTTGTCCGCCACTCCCAGGTAGTTGGCAATGATCACGAGAGGGAAGGTCAATATCAGGGCTGTGGCCGCCACGACCCAGGCTGCTAGAAATTTGCCGATAACCCATTCAAACGTGGTGATGGGTAATGTTTTCATCAGGTCGAGAAAACCGGCATTGGACTCGTCCGACCAGAGTTGTGCCGCCAGTACTGGAATCAGCAATAAATAGAGCCAGGGGTGTAGCTGGAAGAAAACCTGCAAGTGACTGCTGTCCTGTTCTGGCCAGGCGCTCATGTGCAACCCCAATGCCACGGACAGTACTGAAAAAATGGCAATGCTCAGATAGGTGCCGGGTGTACCGGCATAGTGGACGAGTTGACGCTTGAATATGACGGGCAGCAGTTTCAAAGGGGGGTCTCTCGGCTCAGATAATGAACTACGTCGCTGAGGCGACCAGGCTCCAGGCTCAGTGAGTTGATTTTCCAGCGACGATTGGCAATGAGCGTATTGATATGGGGGTAGATGGTGTGCCCCGGCATGGCCAGGACGGTCACCGTGCCGGGTGCATGCCGATGTTCTTCGATGCCTGCCACCCCCGGCAGTACGGCGAGAGCCAGCAGGTCCAAGGGGGCATCTGCGGCGAGGGTGACCGCCTGGAAATGGCGAGAGTCGCGTTGCAGATCTGGCATGGGGGTATCGGCCACCAGGCGATCACCTGCGATAACCAGGGCGCGCGTACAGAGTTCGGATAATTCATCGCAGTGTCGGGAAGCGACGATCACGGTCATGTCTTGCGTCAATGACTGGATGAGGCTCCTGAATTTGTATTTCTGATCAGGTGCCAGCCCCTCGGTCGGTTCATCCAGTAATAGCAAGGCAGGGGTGTGCAGGATGGCCTGGGCAATGGTGACTTTGCGCTTCAAACCGATGGAGAGAGCCTCGAGGGGAGCGTTGAGCACCGGCAATAACTCCAGTTGCGTAGCGGCATAGTCCACCTGTGCGCGTTTTTCGGTGCCGCGCAGTCCGCGAATGGCCGCGATGTAGTCAAGGAATTCTTTAACCGACATCGTAGGATGACTGACGCATCTGTGAAGTTGGTAGCCGATAAGTTTTTTTGCTCTTAATGGATGGGCTTTAGTATTGAAGCCTTGGATGTTTATATGCCCGCTGGAAGGCGTGGTCGAGCCCGATATTACGTCGAGAAGGGCCGTTTTAACTGTAGGATTTTCTCCGAATAGTCCCAGGCATTCCTGTTTGTTTGCGCTGAATGAAAAATCGCTGATTATTTTCTTATTGTTTAAATGTTTTGTCAGGTTGATGATTTCGATCATTTAGCGTGGTGTGGTCGTGGAGGGAGAGTTTGAAAAGGGTACGAGCAATATCTGTTTTTGGGAACGCCGCTCAGCATTAATAGGAAAAGTCCTACGTGCGCGCTAGGCACGTCGCTGAAACAATTGTTTTGTGTTTTTAACCTTTAATTATTGAGTGATGGTCTGAAGGTTATAGAGACTTTTCGAATTTTGTAATGAGGCCCGATCACCATGATGCTTCTACGTACCCTTGTTCTTGAACGCGATGGTCAAGATGCTCCGGTTAACGGTGCATTGCTCTGTGGGTTTGCTGTAGGCCAGATTGCCTCCAACTTTCTTGTTTATAGCTTGGATGAAGAGGTTGAGCCGGCGAGTTCCAGGGTGTATGTCGCAGCCTTGCGCAAAAAACTTGATCGGTATTTTCTGGGGGGAGTGGAGTCCAAGGAGGACCTGCATGTGGCAATGCATGTTTTCAAGCAAATTCTCACCTCGGCGGCGGCAGGCACTAAAGCGGGTGTTACCGAAACTCAGGTGCCTTATCATTTTATCGATTTAAAAGGCTGCAAGCTGCCGCCTGCGAGGCCCGAAGAGCATCATTCGGTGATCATCAAGAAGGCCCTGGTGATGAAAGTGATCTCCCTGGGAATGTCTGCGCCGGTGCTGCCGGCAATCGAAAGTGCTTCATTAATTGTGCCTTCCATTCGTTTCTCATCGAAAATGAGTTCATCTGTCAGGGGGGCGAATCCACCCGAGCCTACTCCGCTTCCCGTACCTGAACCTGTCGTAGAAGAGCCCCGGCAGATGTTGGTCGACGCGCCTGTGGCCATTGTCCAGGATGTACCTGTTGTCCTGAATGAGCCAAGCGCCCCGGCGCAGCCGAAGCTTTCGGCGCCCGCGGACGACGACCACTTGTTTGAAGTAGGCAGTACGCTGACCAACCTGGCTCGTGTTGCTCAGGAGCTGGCCCAACAGAAACTCGCTGCGTCGGAGAGGGAAACCGCGCTTGATCAATGGCAGGCCCGCTTGCAGCAGGAGCAAACCCAGTTGGATGAAAGGGTCCGGGATCTGGAGCAGCGCACCGCTCAACTGCATGACCAGTCCCTGGCAGTCAGTCAGCGGACCGAAGCCCTGAAGGTGATGACCTCGCAAGTCTCGAGTTTACGCCAGAGCTTGCGGGGCGTGCTGCTTGAACTGGATCAGACGTTGGATAGCTAGACAGGCCTGGCTACTTTCCTGGGTTCATTTATCATCAGCGCCAGCGAACCGACGCCTGGATGTGATTTCCTGCCTTATCGGTACCTATGGACATTGCCTGGGGATGCATGCGTTTGAGTACCAAGCTGATAACCAAAGAAGGTCATGAAGCGCTGAAGAAAGAGTTGGATTACCTGTGGCGCGAAAAGCGCCCGGATACCACGCGCAAGGTGACATGGGCTGCTTCCCTGGGGGATCGCAGCGAGAACGCCGACTACCAGTACAACAAGAAGCTGCTGCGCGAAATCGACCGGCGGGTGCGTTACTTGCGCAAGCGCCTGGAAGACATGCGTGTGGTGGAGTACATGCCCGAGCAGGAAGGGAAGGTGTTTTTCGGCGCCTGGGTCGAGATTGAAAACGAACAGGGCGAGACCAAGCGTTTTCGTATCGTCGGCTATGACGAGATTTATGATCGGATGGACTATATTTCCATCGATTCACCAATGGCCCGTGCGCTGCTGCGCAAGGAAGTCGACGATGAGGCCATTGTGCAGACCCCGGGAGGTGAGGTGTGCTGGTGGATCACCGCTATCGAGTACGTGAAGTAAGCGACATTGACCCGCCCCCCGTGAGGCAGGCGGGTCATGGACCGCTCAGCCCTCGCGCAAAACCGTCAGCGGGCTGGCATTCAGCGCACGGCGCGTGCCGAACACCCCGGCACCGCCGATCAATGCGGCGCCGATCACAGGCAGCAGCAACAGCCAGGGGTGCGGTTGCCAGGCCAGGTCGAAGGCATAGCGGTACAGCACCCACGTCACCAACTCGGTACCCAGTGCCGCCAGCAAGCCGCTGACTGCGCCCAGCAAGCCAAACTCGATGCGCCGCGCCTTGACCAGCAGCTTGCGCTCCGCGCCCAGTGCCCGGAGCAGTGCACCTTGGCGAATACGCTCATCCAAGGTGGCTTGCAGGCCGGAGAACAGCACCGCCATCCCAGCGGCCAGCACAAACAACAACACGTACTCCACCGCCAGTGTCACTTGGGCGAGGATGCTGCGCAGTTGCTCCAGCAGCGCCTCGACCTGCAGGATGGTCACCGCCGGGAAGGCGCGGGACAGATCAACGATCTGCTGATCATGCCCTGGCGCGAGGTAGAAGCTGGTCAGGTAGGTGGCCGGCAGGTCCGTCAAGGTTCCCGGTTGGAAAATCATGAAGAAGTTCGGCTGGAAGTTATCCCAGTTGATGGTTCGCAGGCTGGCAACCCGCGCCTCACGGTTTTCCCCGGCGATGGTGAACACCAGGTGATCGTTCAACTTGAGCTTGAGGCTCTGCGCGACCTTGGCTTCTACCGAGACTCCGGGCATTCCATCGGGGGGTTGTTGCGACCACCATGAGCCTTCGGTCAGGGTATTGCCCGGCGGCAGGTCGGCGGCCCAGGTCAGGCTCAAGTCGCGTTGTACGGCGCGGTCACCGCTGGAGTCCTTGCTGACTATTTCCTGTACCGGCTCGCCATTGATACTGATCAACCGACCTGGCACGACCGGGTACAGCGGCGCGGATTGCGCCTGCACTTCCAGCAGGCGGGCACCAAAGGCGTCCTTATCGGCCGGCAGGATATTCAGGGCGAAATAGTTGGGGGCGTCCTTGGGCAGCTGGTTTTGCCAGGTGTCCAGCAATTCGCCACGCAGCAGGGCGATCAAGCCCATGGACAACAGGATCAGGCCGAACGCCAGGGACTGGCCCGCCGCCGCCAGCGGGTGGCGCAGCAATTGGCCCAGGCCCAGGCGCCACGGCAGGGACGCCCGGGCCAACAGACGTCGCAGGCTTTGCAACAGCAGCAGAAGCAAGCCCCCCAGAACCAGCGCGGCGACCACGCCGCCGCCCAGCAGGGCGAAGGTCAGCACCAGGTCGAGGCTCAGGCGCCACATGATCAGGCCCAGGGCGAACAACGCGGCGCCGTAGACCATCCAGGTGCTGGACGGGATAGGCAGCAGGTCGCGCCTCAGCACTCGCAGCGGCGGTACGCGACCGAGGGCGGCCAACGGTGGCAGCGCGAATCCCGCGAGAGCAACCAGCCCGGTGCCGATCCCGGCAATGGCCGGCAACAGTCCACCAGGCGGAACATCCGCCGGCAACAGGTCGTGCAGGAAATAGAACAGGCCAAACTGTGCCAGCCAACCGAGCAGGGCGCCGGCCAGGCTCGCCAGCAACCCCAGTACGCTCAATTGCAGGCTGAACAGCAACATGGCCTCGAGTCGCGATAACCCAAGGCAACGTAGCAACGCACTGGCGTCGAAACGGCGGGTGGCAAAGCGGTTGGCCGACAGGGCCACGGCGACGCCGGCCAACAGCACGGCCACCAGGCTGGCCATGTTCAGGTAGCGCTCGGCTTTGCCCAGGGCGCCGCCGATCTGCTGGTTGCCGTCCCGTGAATCCTGAAGACGCTGGTTGGCAGCGAGCCCCGGCTTGATCAGGTCACGATAGGTTTGCAGCGCGGTGCTGGCCTGCGGGCCACGCCACAACTCGCGGTAGCTGACGCGACTGCCTGGCTGGACTACGCCGGTGGCGTCCAGGTCCGCCAGGTTGATCATCACCCTGGGCGTCAGGCTATAGAAGTTGCCGGCGCGATCCGGCTCGTAGGTCAGTACGCGTGCCAGGCGCAAGGTCTTCATACCCACATCGATAGTGTCGCCGACGTTCAGGTCCAGTGCCGTCAGCAGCCGCGACTCGACCCAGGCTTCACCGGGTTTCGGCCCGCCGCCCGGGGTTTCGTCCCCAAAGGGGGCTGCTGCGCTCTTGAGTTGACCGCGTAGCGGATACTGCTCATTGACCGCCTTGATGCTGGAGAGCTGGATACCATTATCGGTGGCAATGACGCTGGAAAACTCAACCACACGGGCGTGATCCAGGCCCAGTTCGGTCCCGGATCTGATTTGTTCGGGGCGTGCTGGTGAGCTGCCTTCGAGTACCAGGTCGGCGCCGAGGAACTCCGTGGCGCGCAACAGCATGGCGCCGTTGAGGCGGGCGCCGAAATAACCGATGGCGGTGCTGGCGGCCACGGCCACCAACAGGGCGAAGAACAACACACGCAATTCGCCGGCGCGGGCATCACGCAGTAATTGGCGCAGGGCAAGGCTGAACAGGCGCAACAGCGGCAAACGTGCCATCAAGGCTCCAGGGGGGCGACCATCAGGCCGGCTTCAAGGCGGATCAGGCGTCGGCAACGATGAGCCAGGCGCTCGTCATGGGTAACCAGCACCAGGGTCGTGCCGCTTTCTTTATTGAGCTCGAACAGCAGGTCGCTGATGCGCTCGCCGGTGTGGCTGTCGAGGTTGCCGGTGGGCTCATCGGCAAACAGCACGTCCGGTTCGGCGGCAAAGGCGCGGGCAATCGCTACCCGTTGCTGTTCGCCCCCGGAAAGCTGGCGTGGGGAGTGGGTCAGGCGCTGGCCGAGGCCCACGCGCTCCAGCAGGTGTCTGGCGCGTTCGCGGGCGTCCTTGCGGCCATCCAGCTCCAGCGGCAGCATGACGTTCTCCAGCGCATTGAGGCTGTCGAGCAGTTGGAACGACTGGAACACAAAGCCCACGTGTTCGGCACGGATGCGCGCGCGCTGGTCTTCGTCGAGGGTGCTGAGCGCCTGGCCGGCGAGGGTGACTTCACCGCTGCTGGGCAGGTCGAGGCCGGCGAGCAGACCGAGGAGGGTGGATTTACCGGAACCGGAGCTGCCGACGATAGCCAGGCTATCGCCCTTGTTCAGTTCCAGGCTCAGTTCGTGCAGGATAGTCAGTTCACCTTCCGCGCTGGGAACCACTTTGCTGAGGTTCCGCGCGGTGAGAATGCTTGCGCCCATGGAGAATCCGATGCGAATGTGGTTTTTGAGTGCTGGCCTGGCCTTGATGTGCATGGCCCAGAACGCAGCGGCGGGTACAGTCCTGATCGTTGGCGATAGTATCAGTGCCGGTTTCGGCCTGGATACCAGCAAAGGGTGGGTCGCATTGCTGCAGCAACGGCTCAAGAAGGAAGGTTTCGACGATAAAGTGGTCAATGCCTCCATCAGCGGCGACACCAGTGCCGGAGGCCTCGCGCGCCTGCCGGCGGCGCTCGCAGCGCATAAGCCGGACGTGGTGGTGATCGAATTGGGTGGTAACGACGGCTTGCGCGGGCAGCCGCCGGCGCAATTGCAACAAAATCTTGCGTCGATGATCGAGCAGTCCCAGGCCAGCGGTGCGAAGGTACTGTTGCTGGGCATGCAGATTCCGCCCAATTACGGGAAGCGCTATGTCGATGCATTCGCCAAGGTATTCAATGACGTCGCAACGGCTAAAAAGGTGCCGTTGGTGCCATTTTTCCTGGAGGGTATCGGTGGCAACCCGGCGTTGATGCAGGCTGATGGACTGCACCCGGCTGTCGGCGCCCAGGGCAAATTGCTGGAAAATGTCTGGCCGACGCTAAAACCGCTGCTATGACGCTTTTCTACCGGCAGGCTTTCGGCTAAGGTGGCGCCCCCTCGATCTGGAGCCCCCGATGTCGCGTCCTGCCTGGTCCCTGTTTAACTACCAACTGATCGAGCCGGACGAGCAGCTGGATCTGTTCGCCTGTCAGGAAGTGCGGGTGCATCTGGTGACGCGTCAATTGGAACTGGGCGGCTCCATCGATCGCACCCTGTGCGGTACGTTATTGCCGGCGCAGCCGCGTTGGTCCCTGGTCGACCGTTCGATTTTCCAGGACCAGCGCCTGTGCCCTTTGTGCCGGGCGATCCTGGAGTCGCAGAAGCGTGGCACGCCGCCAATCTGGCCCGAGTTGCGTTTCGAGTTGTAGGGGGCAGCTAGAAGTCCGCTTCACGTATACAATCGATTTTTACCTACCCGTCGTTCTGCGAAGGATTTTCCGGATGTTGTCGCGCCTTTCCGTCGTCACCTGCTGCCTGTCTCTTGCTGCCTTGTGTGCGGCCGGTCCTGCCGCCGCCTTGCAGTTGCCCCTGCCGCCACCCGGCGAAGACATCGTCGGGCAGGTCCAGGTGATCAAGGCCAAGTACGAAGACACCTTTGCCGACCTGGGTACCACCTACGACCTGGGCTATTCGGAAATGGTCGCGGCCAATCCGGGCGTCGATGCCTGGTTGCCGGGGGCGGGGACCGAGATCGTCCTGCCGACACGCTTCATCCTGCCGCCGGGCCCCCGTGAGGGCATCGTGATCAACCTGGCGGAATACCGGCTCTACTACTTCCCCAAGGGGCAGGATGTGGTCTACACCTTCCCGCTTGGGATTGGCCGTGAAGGCTGGGGCTCGCCCATTGCGCACACCAGCATCATCGCCAAGACGCCGAATCCGACCTGGACGCCGCCGGCCTCGATCAAGGCCGAGCACGCCGCCAACGGCGACCCGTTGCCCAATGTGGTGCCGGCCGGCCCGGACAATCCCCTGGGGCCGTTCAAGTTCACCCTGGGGACGCCGGGTTACCTCATCCACGGTTCCAACATGAAGTTCGGCATCGGTACCCGTACCAGCCACGGTTGCTTCCGCATGTTCAACAACAACGTACTGGAAATGGCCGGCATGGTCCCGGTGGGGACGTCGGTGCGCATCATCAACGATGCCTACAAGTTCGGCAGCAGCGGCGGCAAGGTCTATCTCGAGGCGCATACGCCCTTGAACGACGATGGCACGCCGTCGGTGGTCGATAAGCACACAGCGGTGATCAATGCCTTGCTCAAGCGTGAAGACCTGGCCAATAACCTGCGGGTGAACTGGGATCAGGTGCGTGATGTCGTCGCGGCCGAAGATGGCCTGCCCACCGAGATCGGTGTGCCAGGTGGTGCACCGATAGCTTCCAGCGCGCCGATCGACCTGCAGCAATAAGCGTCCGGTCCGCTGCTGAGCCCGCCACGGCCTTGCGCTGTGGCGGGCTTTTTATTGCGCGGGGTTCTGGGCCGAATCGCAGGCAATAAAAAGCCGATCCAAGAATGGATCGGCTTGATAACAATCCCGAGGGATTATTACTTGCGGCTAGCTTTCTCAAGCATACGCAGAGCGCGCTCGTTAGCTTCGTCAGCAGTCTGTTGTGCTTTTTGGGCAGCAGCCAGAGCTTCATCGGCTTTACGGTAGGCTTCGTCTGCACGGGCCTGGGAGCGAGCTGCTGCGTCTTCAGTTGCAGTCAGACGAGCTTCGGTTTCTTTGGAGACGCTGCTGCAACCGGTAGCCAGAACTGCGGCCAGAGCCAGAGCAGAGAATTTCAGAACGTTGTTCATCGTGTTCCCCTTCAAGGACTTTCTATTAAATGGCTACTTTCTCAGAGTGAGCTAATAGCCGGCGTACATACTACCCATTACTTGTAGTAAGTAAACTGACGTAGCGCAAGAAGCAAAAAAAATTCTTGTGCCGAATCTATTTTGGCTAATCTTTTGGACATTCGTATAAAAACCGTACAGTTTTTTGCAGTCTGATGGAGATTGGATCCAGGCTGAGAAGGCCGGCCCGCATGTGTTAAGCCTTGTAAATAGATGAAATTTTATATATCGAGGCTGACACTTTCGTTTGGCTGGCCTTTACCACGCCCCGCATCTTTTGTGCATGTAGAGGTGACTTTAAGAGCGTCTGTTCGTCTCAAGGTTCAACTGCCGGCAATGTTCAGGCCTTCGATCACCGGTTGATCGAGGCCCTTTCTATATCCGCCAGCGGCAGGGATGACGGGCGCGCCTTGAGCAATTACAGGATTGGTGCCTACTATTCCCTACGTGCTGGTTGTGAGCGCTCAAGGTTTTCTCGTTGTCGAAACCGGCACGGGGTGGCGTAGATGTTCCTTCGCCGGAAAAACATCGGTAAGGTAGGGGTCAGAATCCAAGACCCGCGAGGAGTAGTGATGAGCGAGGCGTTGTCCATCCACCATGACCAGGCTGGTCATCAGTTCGAGACCAATGTGGACGGTCATCGTGCCTATCTGACCTATATGGACCTCGGGAAGCAGACCCTGGACATCTATCGGACCTTCGTGCCCAACGCACTGCGCGGCCGTGGCATTGCAGCTGCGTTGACCGAGGAAGCGTTGAAGTTTGCCGAAGAGCAAGGCTACACGGTGATCCCGTCATGCTCCTATGTCGAACGCTACATGGAGCGCCACCAGCGCCATGCCGCGAAGCTATAACGCACAACATAAAACGCAGCATGAAAAACGCCGGGCTCAGCCCGGCGTTTTTGTGTGCGCATCTTTCAAATACAGGTTCAGCTGCGTTTGCGTTTCGGCAATACGTCCTTGAGCTTGGCGTGCATGCTGCGCAGGGTGTTCTCGGTGGCGGACCAGTCGATGCAGGCATCGGTGATCGACACGCCGTACTGCAAGTCGGCCAGGTCCTTTGGAATCGCCTGGCAGCCCCAGTTCAGGTGGCTCTCGACCATCAGGCCGATAATCGACTGGTTGCCTTCGAGGATCTGGTTGGCGACGTTTTCCATCACCAGCGGCTGCAGCGCCGGGTCCTTGTTGGAGTTGGCGTGGCTGCAGTCGACCATGATGTTCGGCTTGATCCTGGCCTTGTTCAGCGCCTGCTCGCAGAGCGCAACGCTGACCGAGTCATAGTTGGGCTTGCCATTGCCGCCGCGCAACACCACGTGACCGTAGGCATTGCCCTTGGTGGTGACGATGGAGACGCCGCCTTCCTGGTTGATACCCAGGAAACGGTGAGGACTGGAGACCGATTGCAGCGCGTTGATCGCCACGGTCAGGCCGCCGTCGGTGCCGTTCTTGAAGCCTACGGCCGAAGACAGGCCGGATGCCATTTCGCGGTGGGTCTGCGACTCGGTGGTGCGCGCGCCGATGGCCGACCAGCTGATCAGGTCCTGCAGGTACTGCGGGGAGATCGGGTCGAGGGCTTCGGTGGCGGTGGGCAGGCCCATTTCGGCCAGGTCCAGCAGCAATTTACGACCGATGTGCAAACCGTCCTGGATCTTGAACGAGTCGTCCAGGTACGGGTCGTTGATCAAGCCTTTCCAGCCCACGGTGGTACGCGGCTTCTCGAAATACACGCGCATCACCAGGTACAAGGTGTCGGACACTTCTGCCGCCAGCACTTTGAGGCGCTCGGCGTATTCGTGGGCAGCCTTGAG
The DNA here is from genome assembly GCF_032424295.1 of Pseudomonas sp. JV449. Classification (NCBI taxonomy): domain Bacteria; kingdom Pseudomonadati; phylum Pseudomonadota; class Gammaproteobacteria; order Pseudomonadales; family Pseudomonadaceae; genus Pseudomonas; species Pseudomonas sp. JV449. The sequence continues at coordinate 20,930 of NZ_VYKD01000007.1, forward strand.
GTCGTGGATCGAGCAAGGCCCGATCACGACGAAGAGGCGGTGGTCGGTGCCATCGAGAATGTCACGGATGACTTCGCGGCCTTTGGTGACGGTCTGCAGGGCAGCGTCGCTCAGAGGGATTTCGCGCTTGAGCTGATCGGGTGTGATCAGGGTCTCGTTGGATTCGACGTTTAGGTCATTGATCGGTAAATCAGCCATCGTGTTACTCGCCAGGGTCACGGGTGCCGGCCGCCAGCCATCCCCGTGCGGCGGGCACAGCATGATTTGAATGCAGGGGGGAGGAACCTTAGCGCGTAACACGGGCCCGCGACAATGGGCAAAGCCCGCTTTAATCCAGCGCTGGCCGCACAAACGTCTCATGGGCGAACTCGCCGGCATGGCGCGCCACCCACTCACGGGCCAGGGCTTCGAGTTGCTGCGGGGTCGGCTCGGCATCTTCGTGCTGGCGGCAGTAGCGCTCTATCCGGCATGCTTGCTCACCCATTCGCGCACCGAACAACGCATGTTCATCGGTAAACGAAATGCCCACGCGGTAGCCGTTTTCCACCTTGCGACACCACGCCACATACCCCGGATATCGGGCCGTGGCGCCCAGGGAGGGAATGTGCAGGTCAACGGCCGTGCCCTGGCGCCATGCGCGGGGCCAATTGCAGGCAACGCCGCCCAGGCCGATAGTGTGCAGGCGTTGGCGGGGGATGGCGGGAGAGGGGCGTTGGATTAACTCGACAGCGACATCATCAGGGTGAGGTAAAAAACGACCCATGTACACGGACTCCGAGCACCGTCCAGTTGACGGCGGTGGCAGCAGTATAGTGAAGGAACTGGAATTGACCGACCTGGATATTGACCAGCAATTGCTGGGATTGCCAGGTATTTCGCTGGTGGTGTTCACCAGCGTGGGGTGTTCCAGTTGCCGTTGGGCACGCCAGCAGTTGCCGGGCTGGCGTTTGCCGGTGGACCGCGTGTGCTGGGTGGATGCCGGGCACAATGGCGGTGCGGTCGAACGCTACCAGATCTTTCATTTGCCGGCGTTGTTCGTGGTGTGCGAGGGTCAGTTCCTCGGGCAAATACAGACACGTCTTACGCTTTCTGACCTGACCGAAACCATTGACCAAGCACTTAGCCGCACTCCGGAGGAACTGCCATGACAGTACAGTCGCCACGTATCGGTATTATCGGCACCGGCGCCATCGGTGGCTTCTATGGCGTGATGCTGGCACGCGCGGGCTTCGACGTGCACTTCCTGCTGCGCAGCGAATACGCGGCGGTCAGCGAGCACGGCCTGCGCGTCAATAGCAGTGTGCATGGCAACCTGCAACTGCGCCCGGTGCAGGCCTACGCCCATGCCGCGGACATGCCGCCGTGCGATTGGTTGCTGGTGGGCACCAAGTCCACCGGCAATGTCGAGCTGGCCCCGACCCTCGCCCAGGTCGCGGCGCCGGACGCCAAGGTGGTGTTGCTGCAAAACGGCCTGGATGTCGAAGACAGTCTGCGTGAACACCTGCCGCCATCCCTGCATCTACTGGGCGGGCTGTGCTACATCGGCGTACACCGCTCCGCGCCTGGCGTCGTCGAGCATCAGGCGTTGGGCCGGGTCAACCTGGGCTACCACAGCGGCACGGCCGCCAACGATGAGGCCCGCCAGAAGGCTATTGTCGAAGCCGGTGCCGCGTTGTTTCATAAGGCCGGCATCGAGTCCCAGGCCATGGCCAATGTGCATCAGGCCCGCTGGCACAAGCTGGTGTGGAACGTGCCCTACAACGGCCTCTCGGTGTTGCTGGGCACGGGTACCACGGCAATGATGGCGGACGAATCCAGCCGCGAGCTGATCCAGGCGCTGATGGCCGAAGTGGTGCAGGGCGCCCATGCCTGCGGCCATGAAATCCCCGGCAGTTATGCCGAGCAGATGTTCGCCATGACGGAAACCATGGACGATTACCTGCCCAGCATGTACCACGACCATATACACAAACGCCCGCTGGAACTGGCGGCGATCTATGGGCGACCGCTTGCTGCCGCCAAGGCCGCGGGTTGCGAATTGCCACGAATGCAGGCGCTGTACCAGGCCTTGAGCTTTATTGATCGGCATAACCGCTGATTCGGGGGACGTACCATGGCAAAGGGATTGGGCGACAAACTGGTGCTGGCGATTTCCTCGCGGGCACTGTTCGACCTGAGCGACAGCCACAAGGTCTACCTGGCCCAAGGGGTGGAGGCCTACCGTAAATACCAGATCGAACACGAGGAAGAGATCCTCGAGCCCGGTGACGCCTTTCCGCTGGTCAAGAAGCTGCTGAGCCTCAATGCCAGCCTGGGCCGTGCTCGGGTCGAGGTGGTACTGGTATCGCGCAACAGTGCCGACACCGGCTTGCGCGTGTTCAACTCCATCCAGCATTACGGCCTGGATATTTCCCGCGCAGCCTTTGTCGGTGGGCGTAGTCCTTATCCCTATTTGGCGGCGTTTGGCTGTCACCTGTTTCTTTCCACCCATGCTGAAGATGTACGCAGTGCCCTCGATGCCGGCTTTGCCGCCGCGACGATTCTGTCGGGCGGTCCGCGCCGGGCGTCCAGCGAAGAGCTGCGGATTGCCTTTGACGGTGACGCGGTGCTGTTCTCCGATGAATCGGAGCGCGTGTACCAGGCCGGCGGGCTGGAGGCGTTCCAGGCCAGCGAGCGCGAGTCGGCACGCCAGCCTTTGCACGGTGGCCCCTTCAAGGGTTTCCTGGCGGCACTCAACTTGTTGCAGCGTGAGTTTCCAGACGAGGCCTGCCCGATCCGCACAGCCTTGGTCACCGCCCGTTCGGCGCCTTCCCACGAGCGGGTGATCCGGACCTTGCGTGAGTGGGACATCCGCCTGGATGAGTCACTGTTTCTCGGCGGCCTGGAAAAGTCCGCATTCCTGGAGGCGTTTGCCGCGGATGTGTTTTTCGATGACCAGGCCGGTCACTGCGAGAAAGCCAGGGAGGTGGTGGCCACCGGGCATGTGCCCCATGGCATCAGTAACGAGGTGAGGATTCAGGCCGAGACTTAGGGGCGCTGCTAAGCTCATTCAATCTCCTCCATCCTGGCCGTCCGGGAGGTTTTATGATTCGTTCGATGCTGTACGCCACGGACCTTGGTCTGTACGCGCCGTATGTGATGCAACATGCACTGGCGCTGGCGCGGACGTTCAAGGCTGACCTGGATGTGATTCATGTGGTCGAGCCCATCGGGTTGTTCGCCGAATCGGTGTTGCAGAGCTACCTTGATGAGAAGGCCTTGAGTGAGTGGCAGAGCCAGGGGCTGAGCACTGTCATGGCGACCATCGAGCAGCGGGTGCTGGACAGTTTTCGCGAAGAGTTGGGGGACGGGGGGCAAGACCTGGAACTGATTCGCTCGGTACGGGTGATCCAGGGCGACCCGTGCGAAGTGATACTCGAGCAGTTGCGCAAACTGTCCGTAGACCTGTTGGTGGTCGGCAGCCACAGCCATGCCACGGCGGCCGCCACACCGCTTGGGCGTACCGCCGCACGGGTGCTGCAGTTGTCTAGCGTGCCGGTTTACCTGGTGCCTGCGTTACAGCGTCGACGCAGTGATGACATGTGATGGGTAAAAAACGATAAAAAGTTCTAGATTTATCCGTCAAACCTTTAATATAGTTATATACCGTCGCTGATACCCGTGGCGTCTATCTGCTTTGAGGGACACATATGAAGCTTCAACAACTGCGCTACATCTGGGAAGTGGCGCACCACGACCTCAACGTTTCCGCTACCGCTCAAAGCCTTTACACCTCCCAACCCGGTATCAGCAAGCAGATCCGCCTGCTCGAAGACGAGCTGGGCGTCGAAGTGTTCGCGCGCAGCGGCAAGCACCTCACCCGTGTCACCCCGGCCGGTGAACGCATCATCACTACCGCCGGCGAGATCCTGCGCAAAGTCGAGAGCATCAAGCAGATCGCCCAGGAATTCTCCAACGAGAAGAAAGGCACCTTGTCGATTGCCACGACCCACACCCAGGCGCGTTACGCATTGCCGCCGGTGATCCGCGATTTCATCAAGCAATACCCGGACGTGGCGCTGCACATGCATCAAGGCTCGCCGATGCAGATCGCCGAGATGGCCGCCGACGGCACCGTCGACTTTGCCATCGCCACCGAAGCCCTGGAGCTGTTCGGTGACCTGGTGATGATGCCGTGCTACCGCTGGAACCGTTGCGTCGTCGTGCCCCAGGGCCACCCATTGGCAAAGTTGCCGAAGCTGACCCTGGAAGCCCTGGCCGAATACCCGATCGTCACCTACGTCTTCGGTTTCACCGGCCGCTCCAAGCTCGACGAAGCCTTCAGCCATCGTGGCCTCACGCCGAAAGTGGTGTTCACCGCCGCCGACGCCGACGTCATCAAGACCTATGTGCGCCTGGGCCTGGGCGTGGGCATCGTCGCCAAGATGGCCGTCGATACCAACCTCGATAAAGACCTGGTGGTGCTGGATGCCAGCGAGCTGTTTGAGTCCAGTGTGACCAAGATCGGCTTCCGCCGTGGCACCTTCCTGCGGGGCTTCATGTGCGACTTTATCGAGAAGTTCGCCCCGCACCTGACCCGCGAAGTCATGGCCAAGGCGATCCAGTGCCACAACAAGCAGGAACTGGAAGAGCTGTTCGACGGCGTGGAATTGCCCGTCCATTAAGGGGGTTATTTGGCCTCGGTAACCGTAAAGTGTTGCCGGGCGCCTGCCACCAGAATATCCACCTCATCACCTTCGTACTTGCCCAGCAGGCTTTTGCCCAAGGGTGAACGCGGGGTGATGACGGTCACCGGTTGCCCGACCACGTCCACCTTCAAACCCGCCGCATCCGGTGCCAGGAACAGCCACTGCTGGCGGCCGTTCTCGTCTTCCAGGCCCAGCAATGTGCCGACTTCTATGCCACGTTGATCATCGTACGCACGCAGTGGCAGGTTCTGGCACAGCGCCAGCGCCTGCTTGATTTCCTCGACGCGCCTGGCTTGCCCGGCTGCCAGGTAAGACGCCTCCAGCCCGAGGGTGTCGTATTTGTTTTCGGCGATATTTTCTTCGTGGGTCGCGGTTTCGTAGGCGGTCTGCGCGGCGCGCTGGGCGATGTCGAGGTCGACCGTGAGTTTTTCCAGGATCAGCTGGTGAACGGCGTGTTTATTCATGGTCATCAATCGCAGAATTGCAGGACATTGGCCCGGGTCTTTTCATTCGGTGCGTTCTGGTCCTGCTGCAGCCAGAACTGGCATTTTGGGTTGGACAGGTTGCGTGCGTTATTGCGGGCCTGGTCCAGGGCCTGCTGTTGTTCCTGCTTCTGCAGGTTCTGTTGGTACTGCTCGAACATACGGTTCGGCGGCTCCGGCGCAACCGCTGCAGGTTTGCCCAGTTGCTGAACGGCCTGGGCTACAGGCGCCAGGCTCTGCGGGAACAGATAGCGCGACGCCAGCCAACTGGTCAGCGCAATGGCGATAAATCCCAGCCACAGCCCCAGGGCAACGGCGAGCGTGAGCTTGGGCAGCGACATAGGCGCGCTAGAGGACATGATGAGCTCCTTGAAGGACAACGTAGGTACCGTCTTATCCACCCCACGCAAATCCGGGGGTGTTGATGGCGATTGTCGCACAGCCACTGTGCAGAATAATCGCGATCAAGCCTTCTGCATTGGCGCATTTATGCGGACAATCGAGCCTTTGAGCGTTGGAGCGCGGAATGAAAGCCCGCTGGGATATTTTTTGCAGCGTCGTCGATAACTATGGCGACATCGGCGTGACCTGGCGCCTGGCCCGGCAATTGGTGGCGGAGCAGGGCTGCGAGGTGCGCTTGTGGGTCGACGACCTGCGCGCCTTCGAGCGTATGTGTCCGGAGATTGATGTGCGCCTGGACCAGCAATGGCAAGAGGGTGTCGATGTGCGCCATTGGCCGGCCGTGTGGTCGAGCGCACCGGCAGCCGATGTGGTGATCGCCGCCTTCGCCTGCCAGTTGCCGCCTGACTACATGGAAGCCATGGCCGCGCGTGAACGCACGCCGTTGTGGATGAACCTGGATTACCTCAGTGCCGAAGACTGGGTAGTGGGGTGCCATCGGTTGCCGTCGGTGAAGTTCAAGGGTGTGCAGAAGTACTTCTTTTTTCCGGGTTTCCGACCCGGCACCGGGGGGCTGTTACGCGAGGCAGGGTTGCTGGAGCAGCGTCAGGCGTTTCAGCAGGATGCCGCTGCGCAGCGGCAATTCCTGCAAGCCTTGGGTGTGTTTCCGGCAGCTGGTGCGCGGCTGATCTCGTTGTTCGCCTACGAAAACGCCGGGCTGGCCAGTTGGCTGGATGCACTTTCGACCGACGGGCACACCACTCATCTCTTGGTGCCGGAAGGGCGCATCCTCGGTGATGTACAGCATTGGCTCGGTGTCGAAGGCCTGGCGGTGGGGGACGTCCATCAACGCAACGCCCTGACCGTGCAGGTGCTGCCGTTTGTGCGCCAGGAGCAATATGACCGCCTGCTGTGGTGTTGCGACTTCAACGCCGTGCGCGGCGAAGACTCGTTCGTGCGCGCCCAATGGGCCGGGCGGCCGCTGCTGTGGCACATCTATCGCCAGGACGAAGACATCCACCTGGACAAGCTCGACGCCTTCCTGGACCTGTACACCGCCGCGCTGTCACCGGCCGCAAAGGCTGCCCTGGTCGAGCTCTGGCAAGCCTGGAACACTGATGGCGATATGGCACAAGCGTGGAAAATGCTGCTGGCGCACTGGCCTGAGTTAAGCCAGCACGCGCAGACGTGGTGTCTGGAACAAGGCTTGCAGGCCGATCTTGCGACGGCGCTGGTACAGTTTTATGAAAGTTGGATATGATACGCGACCTTGATTTTTGTAATCCCATCCAAATTTCGGATATACGCAATGAAAACTGGTAAAGAACTGAAACCCGGTACAGTGATCCGTCTCGAAAACGACCCTTGGCTGGTTCAGAAAGCTGAGTTCACCAAGTCTGGTCGTAACAGCGCAATCATGAAGACCAAGCTGAAGAACCTGCTGACCGGTTACAAGACCGAGATCGTCTACAGCGCCGATGACAAACTGGACGACGTGATCCTCGACCGCAAGGAAGCGACCCTGTCCTTCATCAGCGGCGATACCTACACGTTCATGGACACCACCGACTACACCATGTACGAGCTGAACGCTGAAGATATCGAAGCTGTTCTGCCGTTCATCGAAGAAGGCATGGAAGACGTCTGCGAAGCTATTTTCTTCGAAGAGCGCCTGGTTTCCGTAGAGCTGCCGACCACTATCGTGCGTAAGGTTGCCTACACCGAAGGTTCCGCTCGCGGTGACACTTCGGGCAAAGTAATGAAGCCTGCCAAGCTGAGCAACGGTACCGAACTGCAAGTAGCCGATTTCATCGAAATTGACGACCTGATCGAGATCGACACCCGCGAAGGTGGTTCGTACAAAGGTCGCGCCAAGAAGTAATTCTGGCCCCGCCGATACGAAAAAAGCCCGACCTAGCGTCGGGCTTTTTCGTGGGCGCTGCTTTTTTACTTCAGGTGTTGCTTGAGCTCGTCGGATGCCTGCAGCAAGGCCGAACGCACCGCTGGTACCTGGCTGACCACATTGAGCAAGCCGTAGTCGTGGATCATGCCGTTGTAGCGCACGGCCGTCACTGGAACCCCGGCCTGGTCCAGCTTGCGCGCATAGGCTTCGCCTTCGTCACGCAACACGTCGGCACCGGCGGTCTGAATCAGCGCGGGCGGCAAGCCCTTGAGCTGATCCGCGGTCGCCCGCAGCGGCGAGGCGTAGATCTCGGCGCGCTGATTGGCGTCGGTGGTGTAGTTGTCCCAGAACCACTTCATCATGTTCCTGGTGAGGAAGTGCCCTTCGGCGTACTGGTTGTAGGACGCCGTCTCGAAATTGGCATCGGTCACCGGCCATAACAGCAGTTGGAACTTGATCGCAGGTGTGCCCTTGTCCTTGGCCATCAGGCTGACGACGGCTGCCATATTGCCGCCGACACTATTACCCGCGACCGCCAGGCGTTTGCCGTCGACGTTGATGTCCTTGCCATGCTCGGCGACCCACTTGGTTGCGCCGTAGGCTTGGTTGATCGCCACCGGATAGCGGGCTTCCGGTGAAGGCGTGTAGTTGACGAAGACCGCCACGGCCCCCGAACCCACCACCAGATCGCGCACCAGGCGCTCGTGAGTCGGGTAATCCCCCAACACCCAGCCGCCGCCGTGGAAGAACATGAACACCGGCAATGTGCCCTTGACCCCGGCTGGCCGCACGATGGTCAGGTCCAGCGGCTGGCCATCGACCTGAATGGTCTTCTGGCTCACGTCCGCCTTGGGCAGGGTCAACTTCACACCGGCCTGGGCACCCGTCAGTACGGCACGGGCTTGCGTGGGTGTCAGTTGTTCCATCGGTTTGCCAGTGCCGGCGTTCAACACATCCAGGAAGGCCTGGGTACTGTGTTCAACGTCGCCATTGGCGGCAAACGCGTGAGTGACGGACAGGGCGAGCAGGCTGCCGGTCAGCACGTTGGCAAATGTGTTCATGTTCTTCTCCAGTGACAGCGGCAGTGGTTAGACGGTTACGTGCAGGCGCACATCGACGTTGCCACGGGTGGCGTTGGAGTACGGGCAGACTTGGTGCGCAGCGTCGACCAGGCTTTGCGCATCGTCCTCGGCCAGGCCTGGCAGGCTGACGTGCAGGTCGATATCCAGGCCGAAACCGCCAGGGATCTGGCCGATGCCGACGTGGGCAGTGATCGAGGCATCATCCGGGATTTTGCGTTTGGTCTGGCTGGCGACGAATTTCAGGGCGCCGATAAAGCAGGCCGAGTAACCGGCGGCAAACAGTTGTTCCGGGTTGGTGGCCTGGCCGCCGGCGCCGCCCAATTCCTTGGGGGTGGAGAGTTTGACGTCGAGGATATTGTCGCTGGAAACAGCGCGACCATCACGGCCGCCGGTGGCGGTGGCTACTGCGGTATAGAGCGTTTGCATGGTGTCGTCCTCTTGGTTTTTAGCGCTAAAGTTTTGCGCGCTAAGTAGTTGGTGAGGTAAATGTATAGCGCTAATGTTTAGTGCGCAAGATAAATGTATAAATATTTTTCAGTCGCTGCAAACCAATGTGGGAGGGGGCTCGCTCCCGATAGCGGTGTTTCAGTCAAAAGATTCGTCGACTGATAAACCGTCATCGGGAGCAAGCCTCCTCCCACAGGTTGAGTGTTTTGCCGTGTTCAGATCGCGTTCTGCAGGTTGCCCCGCAACGCAAGCAAGTCAGCCTGCAGCTTGCGCAATTGGTCCAGCTCCAAACCGCTGGCGCCGAGAATGCACTGTGGAATACCCATGGCCTTTTCCTGCAAGGCGCGCCCGGCGCCGGTCAGTTCCACCACCACCACGCGCTCATCTTCACGGCTGCGGGTGCGGCTGAGCAGGCCTTCGGCTTCCAGGCGCTTGAGCAGTGGTGTCAGGGAGCCCGGGTCGGTCAGCAGGCGGCTGCTGATTTCTCCGACGGTCAAACCATCTTCTTCCCACAGCACCATCATGGCCAGATACTGCGGGTAGGTCAGGCCGAGGGCTTGCAGCAGCGGTTTGTAGACCTTGGTCATCAGCAGCGACGTGGAGTGCAGGGCGAAACACAGTTGGTTGTCCAGCAACAGGGATTCGCACGGGGCGGGATTTTTGCTCATGGTGGTGCCTCAAAAAAGCGTGTCTGCCTGGAATCTAGCGGGCAAATCTTTAATGCGCCAGATAATTTTGTGCGGGTGGTCAGACCAGTCCGCTTTGCAGGGCCAGATCCCAAGGCGGCACGGGGCTGAATCGGGACTTGAGGTATTCCAGCAGCAACCGGCTGCGCGCATTGGGCTGCTGTTCCAGGCGCAGTGCATAGATCCCGGTGGTCTCCGGGTTGGGCAGGCCGTCTTGGCAAAACAGCGGCAGTAACTCGCCGCGCACCAGGTACTCACTGGCCAGCCAGGTGGGGAGGTGGGCGATCCCCAGCCCGGCGAGGGCGCCCGATAACAACGCTTCAGCGTTGTTGGCGCTCATGCGGATGCGCCGCGGGCGATGCGTTGCACGTCGCCCGTCCAACTCGAAGCGCCACGCGAACATCGGCGCCAGGCCGTCCCAGTCCAGGCCGTCATGCTCGCTCAATTCGCGAGGGTGGGCCGGGGTGCCACGGCTTTTCAGGTAGGCCGGACTGGCGCAGGCGATGCGCACGATACTGGCCAGGGGCGTGGCGATCAGCCGTGTATCGACGATATGCCCGGCGCGCAGCACCAGGTCGACCTTGCCCAGATGCGCGCCCTGCATATCGACAAAGCTGTCGATCAGATGCAGGTGCACATCCAGCCCCGGGTACACATTCAGAAAGTCGGCGATCACGGGTGCCAGATGCCGTCGACCAAACGCTGCCGGTGCGTCCACGCGGATCAAGCCTTCGGGGGCATGGCTCAAGGAGACCGCTTCCGCCCGCGCCAGTTGCAGCTCGCTGACAATCCGTCGTGCCCGCTCGGCGAAGGCCAGGCCCGCCGGGGTCGGCACCACCGCGTGAGTGCTGCGCTGGAACAGGCGGCTGCCCACGGAGCTTTCCAGGCTGTCGATGCGCCGCGCCACCGCCGAAGGGGTCAGCGGATGGCGACGGGCTGCGGCAGAAAAGCTGCCGGTTTCCAGTACATCGAGAAACAGGCTCAGTTGATCGGTCAGCGTGTTGGGATTCATCGATGCGCGCTTATGCGAGATTGGCACAGCCATTGTGCGTTGCTGTGCGTTTCCGCGCCAGGGTCGACTGCGTAGCATGCAGGGCCTGGGAATGTGGAGTAGCGAGCGGTGTTGGATTTAGCGGTTTACCTGGTATTGGGCGTGGCCCTCGGCACGGTCGGTGGCCTGTTTGGTATTGGCGGTGGGCTGATTGCGATCCCGGTCCTCGGCGTATGGTTCGGCCTGGACCAACAACTTGCCCAAGGCACGGCGCTGGTGATGGTGGTGCCCAACGTGATGCTCGCCCTGTGGCGTTACCACCAGCGCAATCGCATCGAACTGCGCCACGCCCTGCCGTTGGGCATCATGGGCTTCAGCTTTGCCTGGCTCGGCTCGATCTGGGCCGTGGGGCTGGACGCAGGCGCCATGCGCATCGGCTTTATCGTGTTCCTGCTGACGCTTTCGGCTTACAACCTGCTGCGCATGTTCACGCGAAATGCACCGCCGACGGCACACATGCGTTATTCCTGGCCCTGGCTTGGCGTGTTGGGCGCGGCGTCCGGTTCCATGGGCGGTTTGTTTGGGGTGGGCGGCGCGGTGGTGGCCACGCCGGTACTGACCAGTGTGTTCGGCACCACCCAGGTGGTCGCCCAGGGCTTGTCCCTGGCCTTGGCCCTGCCCAGTACCGGGGTGACCCTGGTCACCTATGCCTGGCACCACGAAGTGGACTGGCTGATCGGCATCCCCCTGGCCGTCGGTGGCCTGCTCAGTATCAGTTGGGGCGTGAAAGTCGCCCACGCCCTGCCGGAAAGGCTGTTGCGCGGCCTGTTCTGCGGCTTCCTGGTGCTGTGTGCGGTAATGCTGACCTTTAAAGTCTGAAGCCTTCGAGAATGTACTCGGCCAGGCAATCGGTGATCGGTGAGGCCATCAGGGGGTTACGCAGCAAACGCAGGTTCATTGACGGCAAGGGCGGTAACCCTTCCTCGCTGCCGAGTATGCGCAGGTCTGCAGTCACCAGGCTTTCCATGCTGACCATGGCCGCCAAGCCCGCGCTGACGACTGCCTGGATCGCCGCCCCATTGGTGCTGTGATAGGCAAGGCGATAACTGCGCTCGACCGAATCCAGTGCCCCAAGGGCCCACTGGGTATAAAGGCAGTCAGCACCGGAAATCGCCAGGGGCAGGGCGTCGTGCTCGTCTACGCAAAAGCACGGTGCTGCGGCCCATACCATGCGTTCGGAACGCAACAGCTCCCCGACATCATTCCCGGGCTCTCGGCTGATCACGGTCAGGGCCAGGTCCCGGCGCTGCATCAGCACCGTGGACGCCTCGCAGTGCATCTCAATCTGGATCAGCGGGTATGCCTTGGAAAACCGCTGGAGAATCCCCGGCAGGAAGCGCATCACGTAGTCATCCGGTGTACCGATGCGTACCAGCCCCACCATATGCGGCTCGCGCAGGGTGTTGAAGACTTCGCTGTGCAATTTCAAGATACGCCGCGCATAGCCCAGCAGCACTTGGCCCTCGGGGGTAAGCCGCACTTGCCGGCCATCGCGCTCGAACAGTTTGCGCTGCAGCACGTCTTCTTCCAGGCGCTTCATCTGCATGCTCACCGCCGATTGGGTGCGGTTGACCCGTTCACCGGCGCGGGTGAAACCGCCTTGGTCGGCGATGGCGACGAAAGTGCGCAGTACCTCAGTGTCGATGCTCGGGTAGCCGGACAATTGATCAATCTCCGAGATGTATTGCATAAGAAACATTCGTTGGATTGATCTTAAGGCCAGGCACACACTCGCGTCATCCCCATTGGAGGGCGAGAAGATGAAAGGTCAAAGAGGCTTTGTGTTGATGGCAAAACGTCCGTTTTCCGGGCTGTTTCACAGGATTGCCCGTTGGCAGGCGCTGCATGGGGAGCGTCAGGTCCTGGCCAGCTTGAGCGATGATGCGCTCAAGGACATCGGGCTCAATCGCGGCGACGTTGAGCAGGATCGCCATCTGCATTTCTGGCAAGACCCGCTGCGAAAATGACGCCGGATGCAGTAGGGTGGTTGGCGAGCCCACATGGAGAACCTCATGGCCGCCGACCTGTCTTTTTCCCTCAAGCAAGCTCGGCGCATGGCGCTGGCGGCCCAGGGATTTTCCGGGCGCCAGGCGCCCGTACTGATAAAAGCTGCTCACATCAACCGCGTGATCGAGCGCTTGGGCGTGTTGCAGATTGACTCGGTCAATGCGCTGGTGCGCTCTCATTACTTGCCGCTGTTTTCCCGCCTGGGCGGTTACTCGCCGTTGATGCTTGAACAGGCGGCCTGGAGCCAGGGCCGGCGGCGTTCGCTGTTTGAGTACTGGGGGCACGAGGCCTCGTTGCTGCCGATGGCGTTGTATCCCTTGATGCGTTGGCGTATGGAGCGGGCGCGGCAGGGACGGGGAATCTATTCGCAGATGGCGCGCTTCGGTCGTGAACAACAGGCCACGATCCAGCGCGTTTTGCAGACTGTCGAACAGCAGGGCGCGCTGGGCGCGGGCAGTTTGTCGACCCGCGAAGAGCGAGCCGGACCCTGGTGGGACTGGAGCGATGAAAAGCATGCGCTTGAATGGCTGTTCGCCGCCGGCCTGGTTACCGTTGCCGGCAGGCGTGGCTTCGAGCGGCTCTATGACTTGCCCGAGCGCGTCATCCCTGGCGATATCCTCCAGCAGGCGCCGTTGACCGAGGCCGAGGCCCAGCGTGGCCTGTTGCTGCACAGCGCCACCGCCTTAGGTGTAGGCACCGAAAAAGACCTGCGCGACTACTTCCGTCTTGACCCCGCCGACAGTCGCAGTCGCCTGGCGGAATTGGTCGAGGACGGGCAATTGCAGGTGTGCCAGGTGCAAGGCTGGAAGCAGGCAGCCTACTGCCTGCCCGAGCCCAAAATGCCACGCAAGGTGTCGGCCAGCGCACTGCTGTCGCCCTTCGACTCGCTGGTCTGGGAGCGCAGCCGCACCGAGCGCCTGTTCGATTTCCGCTACCGCCTGGAGATCTACACCCCGCAACACAAGCGGGTGTACGGCTACTACGTGCTGCCGTTTTTGCACAACGAGCGGATCGCTGCACGTATCGACCTGCGGGCCGAACGCGCCAACGGGCGCCTGGCCGTGCATGGGGTGCACGAAGAGGAGTCGGGGCTGGATGATGAGGGGATGCAGGCGCTGGCCCTGAACCTGCGGCAAATGGCCGACTGGCTGGGGCTGGAACATATCCAGCTCAATTGCCAGCGGCCGAGTGCCGACCGGTTGCGGGCTGCGATGATCAGCGTTTGACCTGCTTCAATGTCTCGGCAATCAGGAATGCCAACTCCAGCGACTGATCAGCGTTCATCCGCGGGTCGCAATGGGTGTGATAGCGGTCCGACAAGCCATCTTCGGTGATCGGCCGTGCGCCGCCGATGCACTCGGTGACGTTCTGCCCGGTCATTTCGATATGAATCCCGCCGGCATAGGTGCCCTCGGCCTGGTGCACCTGGAAGAACTCCTTGACCTCGCCGAGGATCTGCGCAAAGTCGCGGGTCTTGTAGCCGCTGCTGGCCTTGATGGTGTTGCCGTGCATCGGGTCGGAGCTCCACAGCACCTGCTTGCCTTCGCGCTGCACCGCGCGAATCAGCTTGGGCAGGTGGTCGCCGACTTTGCCTGCACCCATGCGCGCGATCAGGTTGAGGCGGCCGGGGTCGTTGTCGGGGTTGAGGATGTCGATCAGGCGGATCAGGTCGTCCGGGTTCATGCTCGGGCCGACCTTCACGCCGATCGGGTTGTTCACCCCGCGCAGGAATTCGACATGGGCGCCATCCAACTGACGGGTGCGGTCGCCGATCCACAGCATGTGGGCCGAGCAGTCGTAGTAGTCGTTGGTCAGGCTGTCGCGGCGCACGAAGGCTTGTTCGTAGTTGAGCAGCAGCGCTTCATGGGCGGTGAAGAAGCTGGTTTCGCGCAACTGCGGCGAGCTGTCCATGCCGCAGGCGCGCATGAAGGCCAGGGTTTCGTCGATGCGGTCGGCCAACTGGCTGTATTTTTCCGCCAGGGCGGAGTTGGCGATAAAGTCCAGGTTCCACTTGTGCACCTGGTGCAGGTCGGCAAAACCGCCCTGGGCAAAGGCGCGCAGCAGGTTGAGGGTGGCGGTGGACTGGTGGTAGGACTGCAGCAGGCGGTCCGGGTCCGGCACGCGGCTTTTTTCGTCGAAACCAATGCCGTTGACGATGTCGCCACGGTAGGCGGGCAGGGTGATGCCGTCGAGGGTCTCATCGTTGGCCGAGCGCGGCTTGGCGAACTGGCCGGCCATGCGCCCGACTTTCACCACCGGGCAGCCGGCGGCGAAGGTCATCACGATGGCCATCTGCAGCAACACCTTGAAGGTGTCGCGGATTTTTGCGGCGGAGAACTCGGCAAAGCTCTCGGCGCAGTCGCCACCTTGCAGCAGGAACGCGCGACCCTGGGTCACCTCGGCAAACTGACGGCGCAACTCGCGGGCTTCCCCGGCAAACACCAGCGGCGGATAGCTGGCCAGGCTCTGCTCCACTTGCAACAAGTGCGCAGCGTCCGGGTACTGGGGTTGTTGCTGGATTGGCAGGGCGCGCCAGCTGTCGGGGCTCCAGGGTTGGCTCATCATGAACTCGATTGGGTGGTTGACGGTCGGGCGCCAATGTTATCAGCAATTAGTGCGTGACCTGTTGCCGCCGGTTGGCCGACAATCGCGCCTTTGCCGTGGGGTAGACCCTTTAGGAGTAGTGATGAGCGAGGAGCGTGTCGAGCGCCTGCTGGCCGAAGTCCATGATGATTTCGGCATGATTCGTGTACTCGAGGTGGCCGATTACCGGTTTCTCGAGTTTGGCGACGCCATCGAGCAAAGCTGCGTGTTCACCGCTGACCCGAGCTGGCTGGAATACGACTACACCCGCGCGATGCTGATCGGCGCGTTGTGCCATGAGCAGCCGGAGAGCGCACTGTTCCTCGGCCTGGGAGCTGGCACCTTGACCCAGGCGTGCCTCAAGTTCCTGCCGCTGGAGGATGTCGAAGCCATCGAGCTGCGCCCCGATGTGCCGCGCCTGGCCATCGAATACCTGGGGCTGGATGATGATCCGCGCCTGTATATCCGCATCGGCGACGCCTTGGAATTGTTGGAGAGCGCTGAATCGGCGGACCTGATTTTCGTCGACCTCTACACGGATGTCGGTCCCGGCGTCGGACACCTGGCCTGGACCTTCCTGGAAAACTGCCAGAAGAAACTCAACCCCGGCGGTTGGCTGGTGATCAACCAGTGGGCGACCGATGATGGCAAACCTTTGGGCGCGGCGTTGCTGCGTGGTTTGTACCACCGGCATTATTGGGAACTGCCGGTGAAGGAGGGCAATGTGATCCTGTTGGTGCCTTCGGAGCTGGACCAGGCGCTGGATCTGGATGCGCTTTCTACTCGGGCTGAGTTGTTGGCGCCGCGTCTGGGTTATTCGTTGCAGCCGTTGATCAAGGCGATTCGTCCTGCTACATAAGCTAGATGCCCTTGAACACCCCCGGCCGCTTCTCGACCATCGCCCGCACGCCTTCCTTGGCATCCTCGCTGTTCAGCAATTTATCCACCATCGGCGGCAGCGCGGCGGCGGCAACGGTTTCGCCTTCCATGTGTGCCAGGCGGGCCGACATCAAGGTGGCCTGGACGCCAAGCGGGGCCTGGCGCGCGATGCGGCTGGCGAGTTCGATGGCGCGGGGCAGCAGGTCTTCACTGGCCATGACTTCCTGCACCAGGCCCAGGCGCAGGGCTTCATGGGCGTCGAATTCATCGCCGGTGAGCAGCCAGCGCATGGCGTTGCCCCAGCCGGCGATCTGATGAAAGCGCAATGTCGCGCCTCCAAACGGAAAAATCCCACGTTGCACTTCCATCTGCGCAAAGCGGGTATTGCTCGCGCACAGGTTGATATCCGCCGCGAGCATCAACTCGATACCGATGGTCAGGCAATAGCCCTGGGCCGCGACGATCACCGGCTTGCTGACCCTGGGGCCGGCGAAAACGCCCCAGGGATCGCAACCGCCCAGGGGCGGTTGCCAGCCTCCAGCCATCACAGCGCTGACATTGGCCAGGTCCAGGCCCGCGGTGAAGTGGTCGCCGTGGGCAAATACTACGGCCACCCGTGCTTCGTCATTTCGATCAAATTCGCCATAAGCCAGGCTCAGTTCATTGAGCAAGTCCAGGTCAAAGGCGTTGCGCTTGGCGACCCGATCCAGGCCCAACAGCAGGACATGGCCCTGGAGTTCACGGCTGACGCGGCTGCTGCTGGCTTGATTCATCGGGTGTTCCCTCGGGCGCAATGAAGGGTTTCAGACCAAAGGGTCTCGATGCAAGGTGAACCGTTTAAGCGTTATGACCAGCAGGGCCGGGCCTTTGAAAAATAGACCCTGCCGCGCTTATCTGCAAAGACTGTGATGCAGCGCGGTTTATCGGCGCCTGGCGATAAAAAAAGCTCCCTTTTTCAGGTATTTCCGGTATAGTGCGCGCCGGCCTTTAACCGGGCCGCGTTTAGGTAGCGCAATTCCCCGAAGTCAGCTTCGGCTGCACGTCCGCACAGCGGACTCTCCCTTGACGAATCTTTTTCATTCATTCGTTTTCGCAAATCCCCGCCGACAAAGCAGCCAGGGCGACTCTTGAGTCTCAACACGGCATGCGCAGCTTTGGAGCATGGGTCTTTGCGGATGCACTTAGAGGCAGACCCATGACCCAGGAAACCGGCGGCTTCGCCGCTTTTAATCTTAACCCGAACATTCTCGCTGCCGTCATCGCGACCGGCTACGAAGAACCTTCGGCGATTCAGCAGCAATCGATCCCGATCATCATGGCCGGCCAGGACATGATTGGCCAGGCGCAAACCGGTACCGGTAAAACCGCCGCGTTCGCCCTGCCTATCCTACACTGCATCGATCCTGCCAAGCGCGAACCGCAAGCCCTGATCCTGGCGCCAACGCGTGAGTTGGCGCTGCAAGTAGCAACCGCTTTCGAAACCTACGCCAAGCAAATGCCAGGCGTTACCGTTGTTGCCGTCTATGGCGGCGCGCCGATGGGCCCGCAACTGAAAGCCATCCGTAATGGCGCTCAGATTGTTGTTGCCACCCCGGGCCGTCTGTGCGACCACCTGCGTCGCGACGAGAAAGTCCTGTCGACCGTGAACCACCTGGTTCTGGACGAAGCTGACGAAATGTTGAAGCTGGGCTTCATGGATGACCTGGAAGTCATCTTCAAGGCACTGCCTCCGACCCGTCAGACCGTCCTGTTCTCGGCTACCCTGCCACAGTCGATCCGTGCCATTGCCGAACGCCATCTGCGCGATCCGCAACACGTGAAGATCCAGACCAAGACTCAGACCGTTACCGCGATCGAACAGGCTCACCTGTTGGTTCACGCTGACCAGAAGACCTCGGCTGTATTGAGCCTGCTGGAAGTCGAAGACTTCGACGCCCTGATCATGTTCGTGCGTACCAAGCAAGCGACCCTGGACCTGGCCAGTGCCCTGGAAGCCAAAGGCTACAAAGCCGCTGCGCTGAACGGTGACATCGCCCAGAACCAACGTGAGCGCGTGATCGACTCCCTCAAGGATGGCCGCCTGGACATCGTTGTGGCGACCGACGTAGCGGCTCGTGGTCTCGACGTGCCGCGTATCACCCACGTGTTCAACGTTGACATGCCTTACGATCCGGAATCCTACGTTCACCGTATCGGCCGTACCGGCCGTGCCGGTCGCGAAGGTCGTGCACTGCTGCTGGTGACGCCACGTGAGCGCCGCATGCTGCAAGTGATCGAGCGTGTAACCGGTCAGAAAGTCGCCGAAGTCCGCCTGCCGGATGCCCAGGCTGTTCTCGATGCCCGCATCAAGAAACTGACCAACAGCCTGTCGCCGCTGGTGGCTGACGCTGAATCGACCCACGGCGACCTGCTGGACCGCCTGACCGCCGATATCGGTTGCACCCCGCGTGCCCTGGCTGCAGCCCTGCTGCGCAAGGCTACCAACGGTCAGGCCCTGACCCTGGCAGCCATCGAGAAAGAGCGCCCACTGGTGCCGAACAACGCGCCACGCGGTGATCGTCCAGAGCGTACCGGCGACCGTCCGGACCGTGGTGATCGCGAGCGTCGCGCTCCGGTTCCATTGGCTGAAGGCCGTGCTCGTTGCCGTACCGCGCTGGGCGCACGTGATGGTATCGCTGCCAAGAACCTGCTGGGCGCTATCCTCAACGAGGGTGGCCTGGCACGTGAAGCCATCGGTCGCATCCAGGTCCGTGACAGCTTCTCCCTGGTGGAGCTGCCGGAAGACGGTCTGGAAAAACTGCTGACCAAGCTGAAAGACACCCGCGTTGCCGGCAAGCAATTGAAGCTGCGTCGCTACCGCGAAGATTGATCCGCCCTTGGGCTGATTGATCGCACATAAAAAATCCCCGACTGGTTCGGGGATTTTTTTTGTCCGCTGTTAACCGAAGCGGTAGATGTCCATACCCAGCGCGCCCATGGTGAACCCCTGGTGTGCAACGCTGAAGTCACCCCCTGCGCCCCGCGCAAAGTACAGCGGCAACAAATGTTCATCGCTGGGATGATTGCGCACGGCGTGGGGCGCCTGGCGACGGTAATCATGCAAGGCCGCCTCGTCGTTGGCGGCGAGTGTCTCCACCATCCAGTCACGGAAGTCGCGTGCCCAAGGCTCGATACTCTCAGGTCCGGCCTGCCAGTTCAGCTCGCCCAGGTTATGGGTGATGCTGCCGGAGCCGATCAACAGTACGCCCTGTTCGCGCAAGCTGGCCAAGGCATGCCCGACGCGGGTTTGCAGGGCAGGGCCCATGTGACTTGGCAAGGAGACTTGCACCACTGGAATATCCGCTGCCGGGTACATCAGCGAGAGCGGCACCCAGGTGCCATGGTCAAAAGGGCGGCGCTCATCGATCCGCGCATTCAAGCCGTCGGCATGAAGCAGTTCGACAATTTCGTTGGCCAATTGCAAGTCGCCCGGTGCCGGGTACTGCACGGCGAACAGCTCCCGGGGGAAACCGCCGAAGTCGTGCCAGGTCTCGGGCGCAGCACTGCCGCTGACCAGCAGTTCCTGACTTTCCCAATGTGCCGACACCACCACAATTGCCTTCGGCCGCGGCAGTTCAGCGGCCAGGCGCTGCAGGGCGGGGCCGCTGGCGCCGGGTTGCAGGGCAAGCATGGGCGATCCGTGGGAGATAAACAGGCTGGGCAACATAAGGAAGGTCCTGAGGTTTAACATGGGCCCATCTTCAATCAGATCATTGATCTAAATCTAATATAAGTTTTAGCGCTTTTTGATCGAATTTTCGGAGGTGATTCCATGGAGCCCAAATTCTGGCAGGAGCGCTGGGCGCGCAATCAGATTGGCTTTCACCTGCCCGAGGTCAATCCTTACCTGCTGCGGTATTGGCCTGCGCTGGGCCTTGCCCAGGGCGCCAAGGTGCTGGTGCCGCTGTGTGGTAAAAGCCTGGACCTGATGTGGCTGGCCAGCAACGGCTATCACGTATTCGGCGTTGAACTGTCGGAGCAGGCGGTAGAAGCCTTTTTCAGCGAGCAGAACCTGACGCCGCGCATCACTCGGCACGGCGTGTTCAAGGTGTACCAGGCTGATTTGATCGAAATATGGTGCGGCGATTTCTTTGCCTTGGACGCCGGGGCACTGGCTGACTGCACTGCGCTCTACGACCGTGCCGCACTGATCGCCCTGCCGCCGCTGATGCGCGCGCAGTACGCCGAGCAGTTGAACAGCCTGTTGCGGCCAGGCTGCCAGGGAATACTGATCACCCTGGACTACGACCAGACGCAAAAAGCCGGCCCGCCCTTTGCGGTGCCGGATGATGAGGTGAAGGTGCTGCTGGGTTTGCAGTGGAGCCTGGAGGTGCTCGAAGCCCAGGATATCCTGGGTGAGAGCTGGAAGTTCGTGCAGGACGGTGTCACGTGTCTTGAAGAGCGCGTTTATCGGCTCACCAAGGGGTAAAACCCGCGCGCAAAAAAGGGGCGATCCAATCGCCCCTTTTGCATTACCGGGTATCAGCCCCGACGACGCAGCGCGTCGATACGCTCTTCCAGCGGCGGGTGGCTCATGAACATGCGAGCCAGGCCCTGCTTGACACCACCGTTGATGCCAAAGGCGGTCAGGCTGTCGGGCATATGCACCGGCAGGCCCTGTTCGGAGCGCAGGCGCTGCAGCGCACTGATCATTGCACTGGTGCCAGCCAGGCGCGCGCCGGCTTCGTCTGCACGGAACTCTCGTTTGCGCGAGAACCACATCACAATCGCGCTGGCCAGGAAGCCCAGTACCACTTCGGCAAAGATGGTCGCTACGAAGTAGGCGATTCCGCGGCCGCCTTCGTTCTTGAAGATCACCTTGTCGACAAAGTTGCCGATGATCCGCGCAAAGAACATCACGAAGGTGTTCACCACGCCCTGCACCAGCGCAAGGGTAATCATGTCGCCGTTGGCTACGTGGCCGATCTCGTGCGCGAGGACCGCCTTCACCTCATCGGGTGAAAAGCGCTCGAGCAGCCCTTGGCTGACCGCCACGAGGGCGTCGTTCTTGTTCCAGCCCGTCGCAAAGGCGTTGGCCTCGTAAGCAGGGAAAATCCCGACCTCGGGCATTTTTATACCTGCTTCTTGAGACAACTGCTCCACGGTCTGCATCAGCCATTGTTCATGGCGGGTGCGTGGTTGAGTGATGATCTGGGTGCTGGTGCTCATCTTCGCCATCCACTTGGAGATGAACAGCGAGAACAGCGAACCGGCAAAACCAAAGACCGCACAGAAAATCAGCAGCTGATTGAGGTTCAGATCAACCCCGTTGGCCGCCATGAACCCGTTGAAGCCGAAAAGGCTCAGGGTGATGCTGGCAATCAGCACGACCGCCAGGTTGGTGGCCAAGAACAGCAGGATGCGCATCATGGTTGTAGAGTTCTCCTCATGCTTAATATGTCGCGTACTGCGGGGTATATAAGGTGCGGCTTGGGGTGATTCAACCGAGCGACTATTTCAAACTGTGTCCTACAGCCTGAATGTAGAGCCTTGAAGGGATTTTCCGATGACGAATGTTATCCGTGAAAAGCTATTTTTTGCCTTGCGGCCCCGTAACCACAGGGGCTTGTGGATGTAGAAACGCAAATGCAGTACGGGGAAAGTGCACAGCCAGAGAAGTGTTGCCAGATAATCGCTGTACGACCGAATGCCGGTCGTACAGCGCCACGTCGGTTACTGGCGATAGGACTTGAGGAAATTGCCGATACGGCCAATGGCCATGTCCAGGTCATCCACGCGGGGCAGGGTCACCACTCGGAAGTGATCCGGCCACGGCCAGTTGAACGCCGTGCCCTGGACCACCAGCAGCTTTTCCGAGAGCAGCAGGTCGAGCACGAATTTCTCGTCGTTGAGGATCGGGCAGACCTTCGGGTCGATCCTCGGGAAGGCGTACAGCGCGCCCATGGGCTTGACGCAGCTCACGCCCGGGATTGCATTGAGCAGCTCCCAGGTACGGTTGCGCTGTTCCAGCAGGCGGCCCTGGGGCAGGATCAGGTCATTGATGCTCTGGTAGCCGCCGAGGGCGGTCTGGATTGCGTGCTGGCTCGGCACGTTGGCGCACAGGCGCATGTTGGCCAGCATGTCGATGCCTTCGATGTAGCTCTGGGCATTGTGCTTGGGCCCGGAAATCGCGATCCAGCCGGAGCGGAAGCCCGCCACGCGGTAGGACTTGGAGAGGCCGTTGAAGGTCAGGCACAGCAGGTCCGGCGCCAGGGAACCGGTGCAGATATGCACCGCATCGTCGTAGAGGATCTTGTCGTAGATCTCGTCGGAGAACACCACCAGGTTGTGCTGGCGTGCCAGCTCGAGCATGCCCAGCAGCACTTCCCTGGAGTACACCGCACCGGTGGGGTTGTTCGGGTTGATGATCACCAGGGCCTTGGTGTTCGGCGTGATCTTGGCCTTGATGTCGGCCAGGTCCGGGAACCAGTCGGCGCCCTCGTCGCACAGGTAATGCACCGGGTGGCCGCCGGCCAGTGTCACGGCGGCGGTCCACAGTGGGTAGTCCGGTGCTGGCACCAGCACTTCGTCGCCGTTGTTGAGCAGGGCCTGCATGGACATCACGATCAGCTCGGACACACCATTACCCAGGTAGATGTCTTCGATGCCGACGCCTTCGACCTGCTTCTGCTGGTAGTACTGCATCACGGCCTTGCGCGCGCTGAACAGGCCCTTGGAGTCGCTGTAGCCCTGGGCGGTGGGCAGGTTGCGGATCACATCCTGGAGGATTTCATCCGGCGCTTCGAAACCAAAGGGCGCCGGGTTGCCGATGTTCAGCTTGAGGATGCGATGGCCTTCCTCTTCCAGGCGCTTGGCGTGCTTGAGCACCGGGCCGCGAATGTCGTAGCAGACGTTGGCGAGCTTGTTCGATTTGCTGACCTGCATGGCGATGTGATCCTGAAAATGAACGATCCAGACGGTGTGGGCACTACCGTACTGTGAATGCTGCAAGGCCCGCACCCATAAATACGTTTGAATGCCGGTAGCGCGGGTGCCAGACTGGCGTTTTGAAGAGGCGCAATCATACGTGCCGCCTGATCCGTGGAAAAGATACAGATCAGGCTTTTTCAGTTGCCGAGGTGTACCGATGGAAAAGTTGCAGAAAACCGTTGAAGAATGGAAGGCAATGCTCGATCCGGAGCAGTACAACGTGTGCCGCCTCAAAGGCACCGAGCGTCCTTTCAGCGGTAAGTACAATGAGACCCGGACCGATGGCGTGTATCACTGTATCTGCTGCAATGCGCCACTGTTCGATTCGACCACCAAGTTTGACTCCGGCTGCGGCTGGCCGAGTTTCTACGCGCCGATCGCCGACAGTGCAATGATCGAGATCCGTGACGTCAGCCACGGCATGATCCGCACCGAAGTCACCTGCGCCAAATGCGATGCGCATCTGGGCCATGTGTTCCCGGACGGTCCGCCGCCGACGGGGCTGCGGTATTGCATCAACTCGGTGTGCCTGGAGCTTGTACCCCGTTAACTCGACTGACGGCGGGCGCCTGTAGGAGCGAGCTTGCTCGCGAAAGTCGTCAACGATTACACGGGCATTCTGGTTCAGCCCGGTGTCCTTGAGTTTTTCGCGAGCAAGCTCGCTCCTACAGAGTGTTGATGAGGTGTCATCAGTGTGGTCAATTAAATTGCACGCAATTGAATTGCCTACTATGTTTCATCCTCTTTCTTCCTTATCGAGGCACTGCCATGAGCAACAACCTGCTGAGCATCCCTTGCACCACCATCAAGGGTGAGCAAAAGACCTTGGCCGATTTCGCCGGCAAGGCCGTCCTCGTGGTCAACACCGCCAGCAAATGCGGCTTCACCCCGCAGTACAAGGGCCTGGAGCAACTCTGGCAGCAGTACAAGGACCAGGGCCTGGTGGTATTGGGCTTTCCTTGCAACCAGTTCGGCAAGCAGGAGCCCGGTGATGAAGGTGCGATTTCCGAATTCTGCGAGCTGAACTTCGGTGTCAGCTTCCCGTTGTTCAAGAAGATCGACGTCAATGGCAGCGATGCCCATCCACTGTTCGTGCAACTGAAAAAACAGGCGCCGGGGCTGCTGGGGTCCAAGGGCATCAAGTGGAACTTCACCAAGTTCCTCATCGGCCGCGACGGCCAGGTGGTCAAGCGCTTCGGTCCTGCCACCAAGCCGCAGGACTTGACCCAAGAGATCGAAGCCTTGCTCAAATGACCGACTTGCCCAGTGTGTCCCTGGCCCTGGACAACCAGCTGTGTTTCAAGCTCTACGCTGCGTCACGCGCTGTCACCCGTGCCTATAAGCCGATGCTCGACCAGTTGGGTCTGACCTACCCGCAATATGTGGTGATGCTGGTGTTGTGGGAGTGGCACGCCACGCCTGCGCTGCAGCCGACGGTCAAGGCCCTGGGGGAGCGCCTGATGCTCGACTCAGGCACGCTGACGCCGCTGCTCAAGCGCCTTGAACAGCTTGAGTTAGTGACGCGTCGGCGCAGTGCCAGGGATGAGCGTGAAGTGCACTTGAGCCTGACCGAGGCCGGTGTGCAACTGCGGGACCAGGCCCATGGCCTGAAGACCCGCCTGTTGTGTGATCGCGGCATCGACCTGAATCAAGCCGATGCCTTGCGCGATGGTCTCGACCAGTTGCTTGTGCAACTTAAAGACTTGTCGTCCCAGGCACCCACAAGTCCAGCAGGGCATTGAGTTCTTCGCGGCGGAACGGCTTGGCCAGGTAATCATTCATCCCCGCCGCACGGCAGCGCTCGCGCTCTTCGGACAGGGCATTGGCGGTCAACGCGACAATCGGCAGGTCCGGCCAGCGTCCGCTGCGCCGAATCTGCCGGCTGGCCTCATAGCCATCCATCACCGGCATGTTGCAGTCCATCAGCACCATATCGAAGCGCTGTTCTTCAAGAAACTTGAGCGCTTCGCCACCGTGGGCGGCCACGATCACTTCGCAGCCCAGTTTGCTGAGCATGCCCTTGGCCACCAGTTGGTTGACCGGGTTGTCCTCCACCAGCAGGATGCGCGCCCGATGTGCGAGCGGTGCGGCATCCACTTGGACGGGGTCAAGCACCAGGTGCGCGTCGGTGCGTAAGTTGCGTTGCAGGATCTGGTACAGCGCGTTGCGGCTCAAGGGGCGTGCCTGTTGGTGCAACGGCGCCAGTGCCGCCACTTCTTCGCTGGGCATGAAGTTGCCATAGGCGGTCACCAGCAGGATGGGCGCGGTAATGCCCGGCCGTATGCGGAACAGGCATTCCGGGCAGTCGGTAATCAGCAGGTCGGGGGTTTGCCCGCTCAAATCGTCATCCATGGTGAAACAACGCAGGGAAAGTCCCCAGCAGGGCAGCAGGGTCGTGAGCAACTCTGTCAGGCCGCTGCCGGCGTTGGTGATGGCGATGACCTCGCCTTTGAGAGGCGCTGGCTGCACTGCGGGCAAATGGGCGGGCAGTGGCAGGTCTGCGCAGAACTGGCTGCCAAAGCCCACTTCCGAGCTGATACTCAAGCGCCCCTTCATCGCTTCGCACAGGTTGTGCGTCAGTGCCAGGCCCAGGCCCGTCCCGCCATACTGGCGAGTGATGCCGGCGCCGGCCTGGGTGAACGGTTGGAAGATTTTCACCTGCGCTTCCTGCGCAATACCGATGCCGGTATCGCAGACTTCAATGCGTACGCCGCCGTCGTGGGTACCCAGGCGCACATCAACCCGACCAAAGCGGGTGAACTTCAAGGCGTTGGAGAGCAAGTTGCTGACAATCTGCCGCACACGGGTCGGGTCACCGAGCACCTGGGCCGGGAACTGCGAGTCGATCAGGCAGCTCAGCTCCACGCTCGGTGCGGCGTTCTGCGATAACAGGTTGGCGGTGTCTTCCACCAGCGCGCCGAGGTCGAAGGGGATGCGCTCCAGCTCCAACTGGCCGGCGTCGAACTTGGACAGGTCGAGAATATCGTTGAGCAGTTCCACCAGCACTTTGCCGGAGTCATGGGCGATAGACAGTTGCTGGCGTTGTTCGGCGTTCAACGGGCTGTCCAGCGACAGTGCGATCATGCCCAGCAGGCCGTTGAGCGGGGTGCGGATTTCGTGGCTCATGTTCGCCAGGAAGGCCGCCCGGGCCTGGGCCATGCCCAATGCATGCATCTTGGCGGCTTCCAGCTCATCGTTGGACTGGGTCAGCCGCTGGTTGCTGGCCTTGAGTTCAAGGGTGCGCGCGGACACGATATGTTCCAGTTGCCCCAGGTATTCGGTCAGCCGATCCTCGGCGTGGCGGCGCTGCTGGATTTCGGTTTCCATGTTTTCGAATTGCTGGTTGGCGACGTCCACCAGCACGCCGATTTCATCGTGCTCATGCCCTGGCGGGCAGTCCAGGCGTGCCTGCTTGCGGGTACTCAGCTCACGAATAATGCGCACCAGCGGTTGGGTCAGCATGACGTAGAACAGGCCCAGCAGAATCCCGGTCAGCAGCAGGCTACGCGCGAACCCGTTGAGCAGGGTGATCTCGGCGCGGCGCAGGAACCGGCTGCCAAAGGCGTAGGTGTCGACGTCCAGGCGCAGTACGCCAAGTGACTCGTTGGGCATGTGGCTCAGGAACAGTTGGTCTTCGAACTGGCGGTTGGCGCCAAACATGAAGTCACTGATAGGCCGGTAGGTGCTTTCCTTGCGTGGCCGGTCGACATCGGCCAGCACCACGCCGTTGTTGTCGATCAACTGCGCGCGAATGATGGCGGGGGAGTGCAGCAGGCCCAGGGTCAGTTCCTGGGCCAGTTCGGCATCGATGTTGTAGGCGATACGTGACGCGGGGTTATGGCTGATTTCGATCAGCGAACGTATTTCGCGGTTGATGGATGCGTCTTCGCTGGCATAATCAATGCCGATTTGGATCAGGCTGAGCAAGGTTCCCAAGACGAAACCGACCAGCACCGTCAATCTGGCTTGTTTATAAGACAAGCGGTGGGCGAACTTGATATCCATTGAGTGTTGAACCACTTCACGTTTCCCTTCGCCCGGCAAGCATAGCTGAACATCCACACGCCCAGGCCTGCCCGGCATGAAACGTTTTTTACGCAGCCCCAAGCGGTCTGTCGCAGGGTTGCCAATACGCCATCTTTTGCAAGAACTTGCCAGAGGAATAATCGTGGATTCTCGATTGAGTGCCTTTCTGGAGCGAGCCGATGCCGTGCTCGCCCGCCTGGAACCCTTGTTGCCCGCGCCGCGCCAAACCATCGACTGGAACCAGTGCCTGGCCGCCCGCTGGCAGCGTGAGGGCCGCAGTGGCTTCCTGTTGCCGCTGGACGTGAGCCTGGACATGCGCTTGTCCGACCTGATCGGCGTGGACAAGCAACGTGAAACCCTGGCGCGCAACACCCAGCAGTTCCTGGATGGCCTGCCTGCCAACCATGCGTTGCTGTGGGGGTCGCGGGGCACCGGTAAATCGTCCATGGTGCGCGCTTTGCTCGCTCAACACGCCAAGGCCGGTCTGCGCCTGATCGAAATCGAGCGTGACCACTTGGCCGACCTGCCGCGGGTGGTCGAGCAACTGCTCAAGTTGCCGCAACGTTTCATCCTGTTCTGCGACGACTTGTCGTTCGAAGCCGGCGAAGGCGACTATCGGGTGCTCAAGAGCGTGCTGGATGGCTCCCTGGAACAGGCCCCTGAAAACGTGCTGCTGTATGCCACGTCCAACCGCCGCCACCTGGTGCCGGAAAACCAGAGCGACAACGATAACTGGAAGCGCGTGGACGGTGAGTTGCACCCGAGCGAGGCGGTGGAAGACAAGATTGCCTTGTCCGACCGCTTTGGCTTGTGGCTGTCGTTCTACCCGTTCACCCAGGAACATTTCCTGGACGTGGTCGAGCACTGGATCGGCGAGCTGGCGAACAAGGCGGGTTTGCAGTGGCAGCGTGATGAGGACCTCGACATTCTCGCCGTGCGCTGGGCCACCGGGCGCGGCAACCGCAACGGTCGTTGCGCGTATCAATTCGCCCGTTACTGGGTGGGTCTCAAATTGCTGGAGCGTCAACCATGATCGATTTACAACAGGCCGGCACCGGCCTCGGTGGCTATGCCTTGCTGAGTGCCCAGCTGGAGTCGCTGCTGGCCGATGAGCGTGATTTCATCGCCAACAGCGCCCAGTTTTCGGCTTTCCTGTTCAGCCAGCTGGATGACCTGAACTGGGCGGGCTTTTACCTCAACCGCAATGAAGAGCTGGTGCTCGGCCCGTTCCAGGGGCAGATCGCCTGTGTGCGTATTCCGTTCGGCCGTGGGGTGTGCGGCGCGGCCGCGGCCTCGCGGCAAACCCAGCGAGTAGACGATGTGCACGCGTTCCCCGGGCATATCGCCTGTGACAGCGCGTCCAACAGCGAACTGGTGGTGCCACTGGTCAAGGACGGCACATTGATTGGTGTCCTTGACCTCGATAGCCCGTCGTTGGCCCGCTTTACCCCCCAGGATCAGGCCGGTATCGAACAGCTGGCGGCGATTTTCCTGCGTTTGACCGACTGCTGATCGAAATAGGGGCGCAGCCCCGCCCCTTATCGGCCATCCAGTTCGTCAAGCCGCACTTGCAGCATCCTCTCCAACTCCAGCATCAGCTTCTCCAGGGATTTCACCCCCGCTTCGATCAGGGGCCGATCATCGCCCCGGGCACAGGCCTGTTCGACGGCTTCGCATTGCGAGGCCAGCGCAGAGGCTTGAACGATGCGCGCGGCCCCCTTGATCTTGTGAGCCTGTTCGATGATCTCTTCGGGCAAGGCCTGCGCAGCGATCAGTGCAACCAACTCCTGGCGATCCTGGCGACTGCTGCTCAGCAACTCCTCCAGCAAGAGACGGCTCATGTGTGGATCGCCACCGGTAAGGGCCTCGAAGTTGCCGATGTCCAGGGTCATGCCGCTGGGTTGAGGACTGATCTTCGCCAGTTGCAGCTCCAGCGCCGTAAGGTTGATGGGTTTGAACAGGCAGTCATTCATGCCCGCCTGCGCACAACGTTGTTTCTCTTCGGGCTGGGCATTGGCGGTAAAACCCAGTACCACGCAAGGCGTCAGTTGTTCGCGCTCCTCGTATTCGCGGATCGAACGACTCAGTTCGTAGCCATTCATGATCGGCATGTTGCAATCGGCGATCACCAGGTCAAAGTGCTCCTGGCGCCAGGCCTGGAAGCCGGAGGCGCCGTTCCGGGCGGCGGTGTACTGATGGCCCAGGTAGCCGAGCTGCTGGCACATCAACAGGCGATTCGCCGGATGATCGTCCACCACCAGCACATTGAGCACCGGCACGTTCGAGGTCTCGGCGGGCTTGGGTTCTTCGGCCACCTGCAGCGCCTGCAGGCGATTCATCTTCAGGCTCACATGCACCTGGGTGCCCACCATGGGCACGCTGCTCAGGCTCAGTTGCCCGCCCATCATCGCGCACAGGCTGCGACAGATCACCAGCCCGAGGCCCGCACCGCTCCTGGCCAGCTGTCCTGAGTTGTCCGCCTGGGCAAAGGGTTCGAACAGGCGCATCTGGTCGTCCCGGCTGATACCGATGCCGGTGTCCTCCACCACCAGTTTCATCTCGACCTGCTGCGGCAGTTCGGTGGCCGATACTTCCACCTTGATCTTTACCTGGCCACGTTCGGTGAACTTGATGGCGTTGCTGATCAGGTTGGACAGCACCTGCTTGAAGCGCAGCGGGTCGATCAGCACTTCGGTGTGTTCCAGATCAGGCGTGAACTCCAGCAACAGGCTAAGGGTCTTCTGGCGTGCCAGGCCGTCGAAGACACGCACCACCGACTCGATCACCTCCCTCAGGTTGACGCGTTCCGGTGCCAGGCTGAGGCGACCGGATTCAATCCGCGCGATGTCCAGGATGTCGCCGATAAGCTCCAGCAGATCCTTGGCCGAGTTGTAGGCGACTTCGATGGCCGGGCGGTCGAGGTGGCCCTGGTCCGCCCGCTTGAGGGTCAGCTCGAGCATGCCGATCACCGCGTTCATCGGTGTGCGGATTTCGTGGCTCATGGTGGCGAGGAACGTGCTCTTGGCCCGATTGGCTTCGTCGGCTCGCTCCTTGGCGGTGCGGAGTTCGTCGAACAACTGGCGTCGCTCACTGATATCGATCCAGCCACCGATGATGCCCTGGACTTCACCGACGGAGTCGCGGTACGGCAGGATCCAGTGGTAGATCGTCAGTTTTTTTCCGCGAATATGCAGGGTGCGGTCCAGGATCAACGGGTTGCCCTCGGCCACCACGCGCTGATAGTCGGCATGGTATTGCGCCGCCTCGACTGCGAGGGCTGTGCTGATCTGGACCGCGCTTTTACCTATCACGTCCTCGCGCTTGACGTCGAACGCCTGCAGGTAACTGTCGTTGCAGGTCTGCAGCAGCCCCTTGTTGTCACGCACGTAGATCGGGTGTGGGGTTTCATTGACCAGGGCGCGCATGAACTCGAACTGATCATTGAGGGCGCGCTCGGCCATTTTGCGGTGCTTGATCTGGCGGCGCATGTACGCGTTCCAGCTCAGGGAAATCAGCAGCAGCAGGCCGGTCCCGATGACGATGCGCGCAATCAGTTGGTGATAGTCGCGCCAGTAACTGTCCGAGGCCGCGGTATAACCGCGCCAACGACTGTTGATCACGCCGAGTTCGTCCGGGGCGATGCTGAGCAACGCCTTGTCGAGAATCGAGCTGAGTTCG
The DNA here is from genome assembly GCF_032424295.1 of Pseudomonas sp. JV449. Classification (NCBI taxonomy): domain Bacteria; kingdom Pseudomonadati; phylum Pseudomonadota; class Gammaproteobacteria; order Pseudomonadales; family Pseudomonadaceae; genus Pseudomonas; species Pseudomonas sp. JV449. Next base: position 51,810 of record NZ_VYKD01000007.1, read on the forward strand.
GTGGCGCTGCGGGATGTCGCCAGCCCGAAGGTGGCCGGCATCGTGCCAATGCTGAAGCTGATTTGGATCTTGTCCTGGAGTATCTGCGAGGACAGGAAGTAATTGGCGACCACCAGGGTATTCACCGCGCCCTCTACATGGCCTTGTACCAGCAGTTCGGCTGACTTGAACGTGTCGCCGGTATCTACCAGCTGAATCTTTGGGAAGTGCTCACGCAGGAATTTTTTCAGCGGACTGCCCTGCGTGATCGCCAGACGCTTGCCCTCCATTTCCTCCAGGCCCGTAGGGGCCTGGCCGTTCTTGCGTGTCAGCATCACGTAGGAGTTTTCCAGGTAGGGACGACTGAAGTTCAGTTGGGCTTCTCGCTCGACGCTGGGGATGATTGCGCCGACGATGTCCGCTTTGCCGCTCTCTACATGCTCGATCATGGTGTTCACATCACGCCCGCGCTGGATCTCGAAGCGCAGCCCGGTGCGTAGGCGAATCAGTTCCAGCAGGTCGGCGGTAATGCCGCGAAAATTGCCATCGGCGTCGAAGAAGGTCAGCGGCGCAAAGGTAGGGTTCACGATCACTTTGACGACCGGGTTCTCCCTCAGCCAACGTTCTTCGCGAAGGGTCAGTTGCAGCTTTTGGTCGGTCAGGAGGATGTCGCTGCCGGCACTCCAGCGTTTGGCAATGGTTTCCCGTTCGGCAGCGGGCACGGCCCTCAGGACGGCGTCGACGATGCTCAACAGCGTCTGCTGTTCCTGGGGCATGGCAAAGCTGAATCCATAGGCTTCATGTTTGCCGAAGTTCGCCATGCGAATGTTTTTCAGGTAACCCTTGTTGATCATGTAGTGGGTGGAAATGGTATCGCCGAGAAAGACGTCTGCCTGGTCGAAGGCCACTGCATTCAAGGCGTTTTGATAAGAAGGGTAGGCACGGATGATTGCCTTGGGGTAGAGCCTTTCCACTTCGTGCAGTGGCAGATAGTGATAGACCAGTGCCAGGCGCATGCCGGCCAGCCCATCAGCCAGGCTGCGGGTTTCGCCTTCGCGGGTCACCAGCACTGGCCGGTCCACGGCGTACGGCTCCGACAGGGTCAGGTTGGGATTTGCCGCTTCAAAGCTGTTGGAGGAACCCAGTAAATCGATTTCACCCGCTTCGAGGGCATGAATGGCGGCCTCTCGGGAGGGGTAGCGCAACACTTTTACCGGCACGTCCAGCGCCATTGCCAGCAAGCCGGCGTAGTCGGCGGTGAGTCCCTCATAGTCACGCCCGCTGGAGGTGAGGTCAAAAGGCGGGTAGTCAGGAAACGCCGCGCCCAGTACCAGTTCGCGTTTGTTCTGGAGCCATTGGCGCTGGGCCTTGTTCAGGTAGGGTTCCAGCTGCACGGAGCTCGCACGACTCAAAAGGTTGAAATGCTCCGGGCTCGCTGGAGGGGTGGCAGGCACGGCGGTGCTGAAGCACAAACCGGCACTCAATATAATCAAATAGTCCTTTATACGCCTGGGCATCCTGTTTCTCACACTAGCGCGTTCCGTTTTGCCATCTCGATAAGTTCTACCAAGGACTTGGCTTGAAGTTTCTGCATCAGCCTCTTTTTATAAGTGCTTACTGTTTTGTTGCTCAAGAACATACCTTTTGCTATTTCCTTGTTGGTGCGACCTTGTGCGAAAAGTTGTAATACCATCAACTCCCGATCGTTAACCGCCTTGAACAGTTCAAGTTCCTTGCAGGCCTCATCGTTGGTGTTCAAGGCTTGGCTGGGGAAGTAGTTATAACCGGACAGTACAGCGCGGATGGCGCTCATCAGCTCGCTCAGGTCACCTTCCTTGCACACGTAGCCATCGGCTCCCGAACGCATGCAACGCGTGGCAAACAGGGTGGGGGATTGAGCCGTCAGCACCAGGGTTTTCATCGACGCGTTCATGGCGTTGAATCGGCAAAGCACTTCCAGCCCGTCGAGTTTTGGAATGCTGATGTCGAGGATGATCAGGTCCGGCATGCATTCGCGGACCATTTGGATGGCGTCGCATCCGTTATCCGTTTCGCCGACTACTTTGAAATTTTCTTCGTGCTCCAACAACATTCGTATGGCAAGTCTTATAACCGGATGGTCGTCAATAATAAAAACTGTATTCATGATCATATTCCATGCAAGTACAAATAAAGCGGGCACATTAGCTCAGAAGCCGATGGATAAGCATGAACTTGGGGGGTGGCAGGTATAAAACAGGAAAGTTCCTACATTAAAAAAGGTAAAAGCCTACCTGTCTCTAAGGAGCTGTAACGCAAGAGGCCAAGGTTCCGCAGGGGCATGGGCCGAAGGAACATGGCAAGGACTTTACAGTGGTTATGCGCGATTTTTCCGACCGGTCGATCTGTTTAAAGTCCTACATTTATAACGTGAGTAATGTATGGGTCAAACGTGCAAGCTCATCTTTATTCAACGGCTTTGGCAAGTAACCGAGCAATGGCAGGCCACGTTTGAGGGCTTGGGTTTGCAACGCTGAAAGTTCTGCCTCGGGAAGTCCGCTGAGCAAGATGGCGGCCTTGATAAAGCATTGGCGACTGGCGATTTCAATCAACTCAAGACCGGGCAGGTCGGGCAGGCACTGGTCACAGAGGATGATGTCGAAGGGCGCCTCGGCCTGGGTCATCAAACGGATTGCCTGCTCGGCGTTTTCGGCCGGGGCCAGGTGCTCGAAGCCGAAGCTTCTCAGCAGGCATTGGGTGGCGAGGAGCTGAAAGGGATGGTCCTCCACCAACAGGATCCGAAAGGGGTAGTGGGGCATAGAAGGCACACGGTGAGTCAAGCGTCGATAGGGGGCACGTAGGAACTGTTCGCCAGACCTGCCCGGAGCGTGCGCGATTATTCTTCGGGCGCTTGTGCGAATTCGATCAGGCCGCTCTGTTCCCATCGTAGGCAGATTCTGTTCAGTGAACAGGCGGCGTGATCAGCCAGGTTATTGAGGGCTGGAGCGCCCGGTCATCTCCCGTGCCATCTCGGTGGCGTAGCTGTCGGTCATGCCGGCGATGAAGTCGATCATCCGCAGGAACGACCTGTGCAGCGGCCATGCAGGGTCCGGCGCGTTGTTGCCCAACAGGTCGAGAATGCGCCGGTTCTTGAACGACGGCGTGCGTCCGCCGTGCTGCTCCAGGGCCGCGCCGCAGAAGGCGTTCAACAGGATTTCCAGGGTGGTGTAGGCGCCGATCTCGTGGAGGGTCTTGCGCTTGTCCTGGAAGATTTTCTTGCGCGCCATGTCCTTGGCATCCAGCACGCAGCGTTTGGCGGGGCCGTGCATGTGCTCCACCAGGTCGCCGGGCAGGGTGCCGGCAAGCAAGGCCTCCTGTTGTTCGACGAAGGCGCGCGCCGCGGCGTTGGTCAAGTGCTCGATGGCCTTGCCGCGCAGGATCGCCAGCTTGCGTCGGCGCGAGTCCTGGGCGCCCAGTTGCCGGTAGGTCTGCGGCAGGTCGTCGCCCACCAGGTCGAGCAGCAGTGACTCGACTTCGGTGTACTCCAGCAGGTCCATTTCCAGGCCGTCCTCCAGGTCGATCAAGGCGTAGCAGATGTCGTCTGCCGCCTCCATCAGATAGACCAGTGGGTGGCGAGCCCAGCGTTGTTCCTCGAGTTGCGGCAGGCCGAGCTTGCTGGCGATCTGTTCGAGGATCGGCAGTTCGCTCTGGTAGCAGCCGAACTTGTGTTTCTTGTAACCCAGGGAATCGGCGTGGCGGGCGGTCCAGGGGTACTTGAGGTACGTGCCCAAGGTCGCGTAGGTCAGGCGCGTGCCGCCGTCGAACTGGTGGTATTCCAGTTGGGTCAGTACCCGGAAGCCTTGGGCATTGCCTTCGAAGTTGAGGAAGTCATTGCGCTCGGCGCTGCTCATGTCGTCCAGCCAGCCGCGCCCCGCTGCCTGTTGGAACCAGTGGCGGATGGCGTCTTCGCCTGAATGCCCGAACGGCGGGTTGCCGATGTCATGGGCCAGGCAGGCCGATTGCACCACCATGCCCAGGTCGCTCGGGTCACACCAGTCGGGCAGGGCGCTGCGCAGGGTTTCGCCCACGCGCATGCCGAGGGAGCGGCCTACGCAACTGACTTCCAGGGAGTGGGTCAGGCGTGTGTGGATATGGTCGTTGCTGGACACCGGGTGCACTTGGGTCTTGCGGCCCAGGCGGCGAAACGCGCCGGAGAAGATAATGCGGTCATGGTCTTTGTGAAACGGGCTGCGGCCTAGTTCTTCCGGGCTGTGCAGGGGTTTTCCAAGGCGTTCGCGGGTAAGCAGGGTGGGCCAATCCAAGGCGGGTACTCTCCGTACGGTGAATGACCCGCCCAGCTTCCCGGTTCCGCCTTGGCGGGGCAAGCGAAAATCTACAGGCCGGCCGCGTCGATATCGATTAACAGCAAGCGCTGACCGTTATCGAAGAATTGTCCGGCGGTGAGGCAGTACTGGTTGGTGGTTGCATCGCGGTAGGTCGAGGACAGCGTCAGGCGACGCTCCTCCCAACCTTCGGCCAGCAGGTGATAGAAGTACGGGCGCCATGACCAGTTGTGGCCCAGGTAGCGGCTGTCGGCCTGCCAGGCGTCCTGGCGCCATTCGAAGTTGGGGGTCAACTGGGTGCCATGCCGGTCGCATTGGTAAAAACGCAGCAGCCAGGGGAAGGCCGGCAGTTGGGGCAAGTGATCCAGCGGGGCTTGGGCCTGTGCCCAGGATTGCAGGATCTTCATCAGTTCGGTCAATTGCTGGCGCAGTTGCATGATGCGCCCGCGTTCGGCCAGCTTCTGCTGAACATACGCCGCGCGCAGTTGGTCAAAGCGCGGCACGAAGGCGTCGGTGGCGAACCAGTCCAATTGCGCCTGGGCAAACAGATAGCCCTGCACGTAGCGCGAACCGCATTCCAGGGCGAAGCTCAGCTGCGCCTCGGTTTCCACGCCTTCGGCAATGATCCAGCAGCCGGTCTTTTCCGCCATCTGCGCCAGCGCCCGCACGACGTCACTGCTCGGTCCGCCCCTGGCGGCTTGCTGGAACAGGCGCATGTCCAGCTTGAGGATGTCCGGCTGCAGCGCCAATACCCGGTCAAGCTGGGAATAGCCGGCGCCGAAATCATCGATGGCGATGCGCGCACCGGCCTCGCGATAACGTGCCACCACCTCGGCCAGGCGCTGGATGTCGCCGCCCAGTTCGGTGATCTCGAACACGATGCGCTGCGGGTCGACGCCATGGCTGTGGATCTGTTTGAGGCTCGGCAGCGCCTGGCCCGGACGCAATTGGTTGATCCAGCGCGGCGAGATATTCAGGCTGAGGAACCAGTCTTCGGGGGCTTCATGCAGGCGGCTTAACGCGTTGTCGCGAATCTGCCGGTCGAGACGGCGCAAGCTCGCGCCTGGCGTGCGTGGGTCGGCGAACAGCGGGCCAACGGACTGCAGGCGGCCATCAGCCTGGCGTAGACGCCCCAAGGCCTCGACGCCGGCAATGCGCCCGGTGGCGGTATCGATAAACGGTTGGAAGCAGGCGAGCGGTTGCCCGTCGATCACGGGGCCTCCTTAAAAACACTGGCGAAAAAAGACCCGGCCCTCGAAACGAGGACCGGGCCATTCTGTTAGCAAGAATGCAGCCAGCAGGCTCAACCTTTGCGTGAATTGCCCTGCATGGCCAGTTTGATCAGCGGGATCAGGCCGGCACCGAGGCGCACCAGGCGCGTCACACTGCTGATACCGCCGCCCTTGGCGCCCTTGCCGGTGAAGAAACCGATCAGGGTTACAGCGGCCACGCCCCACAGCGGCGCGTGCTTGATGCCCAGGCCGCCCTGAAAGTTTTGGCCCAGGTTGCGCACCTTGTTCAGCGGCGCCATCAATTGCTGGGATTCGTGGCGTATCTCCTGGCGGTGCATCTCCATGCGCAGGCGGATCAAGGCCTTGCGCATTTCCCGGCGGGAGGTTTGCTGGATTTCATTCGAGCTCATGGCAGCAGGCGCTCCCGATCATTGGCCAGCTCTTCAAGGGTGGCGTGGAACGGCGTGGACTCATCGAACACCGCCGCTTTCAAGCGCACTCCGCAGAAGGCAGCGGCCAGGCTGTAGAACACGCAGAGGCAGATGATCCCGGTCAGGCGGTAGCCGGTGTCCCATACCAGGATCATCACCAGTGTCGACAACCCCACCAGCAACAACAGGGCAAATACCAGCGCCAGGCCGGCAAACAGCAGCAGGCTGACGGTACGGGCCTTCTGCTCCTGCAATTCGATGCCAAACAGTTCGACGTGGCTGTGCAGCAAGCCAAGAACGGCCGCGCCCAGGCGTCGTGAGGTGGTACCCGTGGACGAGCCAGTTTCGCCGATAGACATGATTAGCGCCTTGTGGCCAGCAGGCCGATCAGAAAGCCCACGCCGGCGGCAATGCCTACCGACTGCCAAGGGTTGGCCTGCACGTAATCTTCGGTCGCGGTGACCGCCGCCTGGCCGCGTTCGCGCAGGGAGTCTTCGGTTTGCTTGAGGGTTTCGCGGGCCTGCAACAGCGTGTCATGAATCTTGGCGCGCAGCTCATCGGCCTGGTCGCCCGCAAGCACCTTGGTGTCGTCCAGCAACCTTTCGGTGTCAGTCACCAGAGTTTGAAAATCCGCCATCAGTATTTCTTGAGCAGTCTTTGCAGTTCTTCTGGCCATGGTTATCTCCGTGATTGGCTGATCGGTACGTGTGGTTTCGAGTCACCGGTATCGGTGAAGGTTCAGTGCAATTGTCTGGTACAGCTTTTGCTTTGCCTTGGTGCGCACGCCCCGTGGCTTGCGCTGAATCCGGGCGGTCGGGGCTCAGGTCTCGAAAAACCTTACCCTAAATAACTCAAACTCGCGGAAAAACCCTGTCGGCAACGGCCGGTTGTGTTGAACGCTGCGCTAAAGCGGTTCACGCCCTCTGAAGAGGGGCGGTGCCGGAGGTGCCAATTTAGTGCGCGCAACCCCTGGCTTGAACCGCTTTGGTGCTTTTTGCCTTACACAGGCCTGCCAACTTCAATGGAAAATCTGCAAAGTGCGGTGGACACTCTGGTCCACAGCTCCAATACCCTGTTTATCCTGATCGGTGCGGTCATGGTCCTGGCCATGCACGCCGGCTTCGCGTTTCTGGAAGTCGGGACGGTGCGCCAGAAAAACCAGGTCAACGCCCTGTCGAAGATCCTCAGCGACTTCGCCATCTCCACCCTGGCCTATTTCTTTATAGGCTATTGGATCTCCTACGGGGTGAGCTTCATGCAACCGGCGGCCGTGATCAGCGCCGACCATGGTTATGGCCTGGTGAAGTTCTTCTTCCTGCTGACGTTTGCGGCAGCGATCCCGGCGATCATCTCCGGCGGTATTGCGGAGCGTGCAAAGTTCGCTCCGCAGTTGTGCGCCACCGCGTTGATCGTGGCGTTTATCTATCCGTTTTTCGAAGGCATGGTGTGGAACGGCAATTTCGGTTTGCAGGCCTGGTTGCTCAAGACGTTCGGCGCCAGCTTCCATGACTTTGCCGGCTCGGTGGTGGTGCATGCCATGGGCGGCTGGCTGGCGCTCGCGGCGGTGCTGCTGCTGGGCCCGCGCAATGGGCGCTACCGGGAAGGGCGCCTGGTGGCGTTTGCGCCGTCGAGCATTCCGTTCCTGGCGTTGGGCTCGTGGATCCTGATTGTCGGCTGGTTCGGCTTTAACGTGATGAGCGCGCAGACCCTGGACGGCGTCAGCGGCCTGGTGGCGGTGAACTCGCTGATGGCCATGGTCGGCGGCACCGTCGCCGCCCTGGTGATCGGCCGCAACGACCCAGGCTTCCTGCATAACGGTCCGTTGGCCGGGCTGGTGGCGATCTGCGCGGGTTCCGACCTGATGCATCCGGTGGGCGCGCTGGTCACCGGTGTGGTTGCGGGCGGGCTGTTTGTGTGGTGCTTTATCGCCGCCCAGGACCGCTGGAAGATCGACGATGTGCTGGGGGTGTGGCCACTGCATGGCCTGTGCGGTGTATGGGGCGGGATTGCCTGCGGCATCTTTGGGCAAAAGGCGCTGGGGGGATTGGGCGGCGTGAGTCTGATCAGCCAATTGATCGGTACGGGACTCGGTGTGGTCGTCGCGTTCGGCGGCGGCCTGCTGGTGTATGGCGTGATCAAGCGCGTACACGGGCTGCGCCTGAGCCAGGAGGAGGAGTATTACGGCGCAGATCTGTCGATCCACAAGATCGGTGCGGTCAGTCAGGATTGATAGGCGCCTCTTCGTCGGTGCTCGGGTGCGTGTAGAAACCGTGCAGCAGGCGATAGCGGTTATGCCGGACTTCATCGACCCGCGCCTGCACCTGTTGGTCCGGCAGGCCCAGCAGGATCAAGGCGTGGGAGGCGAGCATCAGGCTTGACTCCAGCAGCTCGGGCACCACTTCGCTGGCGCCCGCGGCTTTCAATTCAGCCCACTGGCTGTCATCGCGGGTGCGCACCAGGATCGGCACGTCGGGGTTGATATGGCGGGCTTCCTTGAGCACCGCAAGGGCCACATCACTGTTGTCCACGGCAATCACCACCAGGCGCGCCCGTTCCAGGCCCACGGCACTGAGCAAGGCGCCACGGCGACAGTCGCCGTAATGCACGCTGCTGTCTTCGGTGGCGGCTTCCTGGACCCGTTCCGGGTCGTCATCCAGGGCGATAAACGCCTGTTGCTCATTGCGCAGAAAGCGCCCGATGGATTGCCCGACCCGGCCATAGCCGCAGATGACCGCATGCCCGTGTAATTGGGCGTTGAGGGCGGCAATTTCTTCAAGTTGTACCTGTTGGTTGGGCTTACGATGCAGGCGCAGGGCAATCGCCGGCGCGGCGCGCAACAGCAGTGGCGTCAACAGCATCGAACAGAACGTGGCGGCGAGCAGCAGACCGTTGAATTCATCGGGTATCAGCCGGCTCTGTTGCATCTGCGCCATCAGCGCAAAACAGAACTCACCGCCCTGGGCCAGGGCCAGGCCGCTGCGCCAGGCGGTTTCACTGTCGCTGCCGCGCAGCTTGACCAGCGCAGCCACCACACTGCCTTTGATCAGCATCAGCGCGAGGGTCATGCCGAGGATCAACAGACTGTGGCTGACGAACAACTGCAGGTCGATAAGCATGCCGATGCTGACGAAAAACAGCCCCAGCAGGATGTCGCGGAAGGGCCGGATATCCGCTTCGATCTGATGGCGGTAATGGCTTTCGCCCAGCAGCATGCCGGCCAGGAAGGCACCGAGGGCAGGGGAGAGGCCCAGCAGATGCGTGAGCCAGGCGGTCAGCAAGACGATCACCAGCGCCAGCAGCACAAACAGCTCCGCCGAATGGGAAGCTGCGACCTCATGAAACAAGCGCGGCAATAACCAGCGGCTGGCGAGCAACAGGCCCACGAACAACACCACGGTTTTGCCCAGCGTCAGCGGCAACGCCCAGTACCAGGCCTGTTCGCTGCTGCCGGCGAACACCGGCACCAGCGTCAGCAGCAACACCGCCACCACATCCTGGAACAGCAACACGCCGATCGCGTTCTGGCCATGGCTGCTGAAGATTTCGCCGAGGCTGGTCAGTTCCTTGCTAACGATCGCCGTGGACGACAGCGCCAGCCCCGCACCCAGCAACAAGGCGATGCCCGGTGCCACACCGAAGGCCATCAACAGGCCCCCCAGCAGCACGCTGCACCCCAGCACCTGCAAGCTGCCGAGGCCAAACACCACGCGGCGCAGGGCGAGCATCCTGGTCAGGGAAAACTCCAGGCCCAGGGAAAACAGCAGGAACACCACGCCCAGTTCGGCAAGATCGGGCAGCTCTTCGCTGTCATTCACCCAGTCCAGGGCAGTCGGCCCTACGGCCAGGCCCACGCACAGGTAGCCCAGCACGGGTGGTAGTTGCAGCCGGCGAAACAGCGCAATCACCACCAGGGATGAGGCCAGAATGATCAGCAGGTTGGCGAACACAAGCATCTCCGTTGCAGGGTGAGCGGGCAAAAAGCCGCGAGAATCGCTGAATCAGTTATAGGCCATGGTGATCTGGGTCAGGGTTTATTGTGGCCGGCAGGTTTCCGGGGAGCGAACGCTGTACCTGTGGCGAGCGGGCTTGCCCCGCGTTGGGCTGCGAAGCGGCCCCAAAACAAGCACCGTATTTCTGTCTGAAGGAGCGCGGCGGCACTACCGGGGCCGCTTCGCGCCCCAACGCGGGGCAAGCCCGCTCGCCACAGGTTTTTGTGAGGATTAGAATGCTTGTCTACTTACTGATCAGGGCCATTCGTCATGCTTCCTGAATGCCAGTTGTTCGGCACCCTGGGTTGCCATCTTTGTGAAATTGCCGAAGCCGAAATCATGCCGCTCGTCGAACGCGGGTTGCTGGTCGAGTTGGTTGATATCACCGACCCCGACGACCTGACCGACGCCTATGGCCTAAGGATTCCGGTGCTTCGGCGGGTGGACACGGGGGCTGAACTGGATTGGCCCTTCGATGCGGATCAGGTTGTCGCCTTCCTGCGCTGACGTTTATGCGATGGCGGGTTTCCGAATATTACGTTACTGTATGTTTGTACAGCGATTGAATAGAGGGAACGCCCGTGGTGAATGTTGAACAACTGAAAAGCAGCGTCAATCGCATGTCTGCCGATGTCGTGCGCGACGCGGTGAACGAGCTGCGCCTCGACGGCCTGGTCACGGAAGGCAAGACGCCGTTTAACAAAGTGCATTTCAATACCTGCTTTGCCGAGATCGAGGCGTTGTTCCAGCGCGCCGGTTATCACAAGCAGCTCGATGTGGTGGGTTACCAGGGCCTGTTGTACGCGCTTTACGATCCCGGCCGCTGGGAAGCGGTGGACGTGCTGCGCTGGCTCAAGGAGTTCACCGAGGCGGCGAGTGCTTCGCCGATCCTGCGCGCGGAATTGGCCAAGGCCTGAGATCCGCCCTAGGTTTCATCCCGCTTGATGCGGGATAATGCCCGCCTGTTTTTTCAAGGCTTCGAGCATGTCCACATCCGCTTTTTCCGCGTCCCAGCACCAAGCCAGCACCCTGTACCTGCCACCTGGCCCCTGGGCGACGGTGCTGGAGTGCCTGTGCGAGCACTTTGCGGCGATCAGTCGCGAACAGTGGCTGGACCGCATCGCCCGTGGGCGGGTGCTGGATGTCACTGGCACCCCGATCCCCCTGGACCTGGCCTACAGGGAAGGCCTGTGCATCTATTACTTCCGTGAAGTCCCCAACGAAAAAGTCATCCCGGTGCAGGAAAGCATCCTCTACGCCGATGAGCACCTGGTGGTGGCGGACAAACCGCACTTCCTGCCCGTGACCCCGGCCGGCGAGTACGTCGAGCAAACCCTGCTGCGCCGCCTGATTCGCCGCCTGGACAACCCGGCGCTGGTGCCCCTGCACCGCATCGACCGACACACCGCCGGGCTGGTGCTGTTCTCGGCCAACCCGGCCAGCCGTTCGGCCTATCAGCAGCTGTTTCCCACGCGCCGGATCGATAAATTCTACGAAGCCATCGCCCCGGCTTTGCCTGGCCTGACGTTCCCGTTGGTACACAAAAGCCGCCTGGTGGATGGCGAACCTTTCTTCCGCATGCAGGAAGGCCCCGGTGCCAGCAACACCGAAACAGCGGTGGAGGTGCGGGAAAAGAACGGCGACTTATGGCGCTACGGCCTGTTTCCCGTGACCGGCAAGAAACACCAGCTGCGTGTACACATGACCGCGCTGGGGGCGAGCATCTGCAACGATCCGTTCTATCCGGACGTGATCAAGGATGCGGTCGATGATTACGCCAATCCCCTCAAGCTGCTGGCCCAGGGCGTGCGGTTTATCGACCCGGTCACCGCTGAAGAACGCCGGTTTCGAAGCCTCATCACCCTCGACTGGTAACCCCCGGAAACGACAAGGCCCGCGCGAGGCGGGCCTTGTGTGCAAGCGCTGAGGCTTACAGGTCTTTAACGGTGCGAACCTGATCTTTGTTGATGCGGGTTCGCTTGCCATCAAGCTGTTCGAATTCGTAGAAACCCGAATCTTCGTTGTATTTCGGGGTGTCGACGGCCTGGATTTCGCGACCGTCATTCAGGGTGATCACTGTCGGCGAGGCGCAACCGGCGAGGGTAGCCAGGCCCAGTGCAAGCATGAGAGCGGCGATGGTCCGTTGAGTCATGGGTGTTGTCTCCAAGAGAATACTTTTTGATTGCTGACCTTGAGACGTGTGAGACGTCGCCAAAGTTCCTTGTGCGAAGGTTCATTCTGACACGTCAGACCTTGGGCGCAACAGCTCTGGTGTATTCAGGTTGGCCAGGCGCGGGTCATCGGTTGGGCATTCCACGCCCACGCCGCCCAATTGCAGGAGGATCTTTCGCGGGCTGCGTTCACCGGCATGCCAGGCCTGTTCTACCTCGGTTCGCAGGCCGATGGGGAGGATGCAGATCAAGGGTTCCCAGAATTCACCGTGGCGCACCATCACCGGCAACAAGGGATGGCGTTGCGCGGTTTCACGCAGGTCGGCGAGGAGTCGAGCGTCGATATGGGGCACATCGCACGGCAGGATCAGCAGGTGCCCATGGCGCGCGGCGGCCAGTCCTGCGCGGATACCTGCCAGCGGCCCGGGAAAATCCGGGCTGTCGTCGCTTACCAACTGGTCGGCATAGGCGGCGTACTGCGCCTGGTTGCGGTTGCACGAGATGATCAGGTCATCGGTCAGTGGCCGTACCAGGCGCTGCACGTGTGCGATCAAGGGCAGGCCGTGCCAGTCCAGCAGGCCTTTGTCCTGGCCGCCCATGCGCTGGCCGCGGCCACCGGCCAACAGCAGGATCGAACAGGGCAGGGGGATTGAGTCGAGTGGCATGTGGGTTCCGCGCAGGCAGCTGAACAGGGGCCTGTGATATAACATCGGGCCGTTCCTTCGACAACCGGACCGTGCCATGAAAGCCAAGGCCGATGCACCCTTCGTACCCCTGAATATCGCGGTATTGACCGTCAGCGACACCCGCACCCTGGACACCGACACCTCGGGCCAGGTCTTCGTCGACCGCCTCACCGCCGCCGGCCACCACCTGGCCGAGCGCGTGCTGCTCAAGGACGACCTCTACAAGATCCGCGCCCAGGTCGCCCACTGGATTGCCGAAGACGTGGTGCAAGTGGTGTTGATCACCGGCGGCACCGGCTTCACCGGCCGCGACAGCACCCCCGAAGCGGTCGGCTGCCTGCTCGACAAACAGGTCGACGGCTTTGGCGAACTGTTCCGCCAGATCTCCGTGGCCGACATCGGCACCTCCACCGTGCAATCCCGCGCCCTGGCCGGCCTGGCCAACGGCACCCTGGTGTGCTGCCTGCCGGGCTCCACCAATGCCGTGCGCACCGGTTGGGATGGCATCCTCGCCGAACAACTGGATAACCGTCATCGCCCCTGCAACTTCGTGCCGCACCTGAAGCTGGCCGAACCCTGTGAATCCCGTGGGTAAGCCCGGCAAGACCGGCGCCCTGATGCCGGTAGAACACGCCCTGCAACAGCTGCTGGCGATGGCCGAAGCCGCGCCGATCCGCGAGCAGCACGTGCTGCCCCTGGCCGAGTGCGACGGCCGTGTATTGGCCCAGGATCTGGTCTCCACCCTCGACCTGCCGCCCTGGCCCAACAGCGCCATGGACGGTTACGCCGTGCGCCTGGCGGATTGGACCGGTGAACCCTTGCCCGTCAGCCAGCGTATTTTCGCTGGCCAGGCGCCGCAGCCGCTGGCGGCCGGCACCTGTGCGCGCATCTTCACCGGGGCGCCGGTACCGGAAGGCGCGGACTGCGTGGAAATGCAGGAAAACGCCGTGGTCCACGCCGATGAGCGCGTGAGCTTCAGCGAACCGTTGCAGCCCAACCAGAACATCCGCCCCCAAGGCCAGGAAACCACCGTCGGCGAGCGGGTGCTCACGGCCGGTACGCGCCTGGGCCCGATCGAGCTGGGCCTGGCGGCTTCCCTTGGCCGTGATCGGCTGGACGTGATCCGCCGCCCGCGTGTCGCCGTGTTGTCCACCGGCGATGAACTGATCGAGCCCGGTTTGCCCCTCGGTCCGGGCCAGATCTACAACAGCAATCGCCGCGTGTTGTGTTCCTGGCTTGAGCGCATGGGTTGCGAAGTCATCGACGCAGGCATCCTGCCGGACGACCTGGAGCAGACCCGTTCGCGACTGGCAGGCTTGAGGGCGGTTGATCTGATTTTGTCCACGGGCGGTGTGTCGGTGGGCGAGGCGGATTTCCTGGGTATTGCCCTGCGCGAAGAGGGTGAGCTGGCGTTATGGAAGCTGGCGATCAAGCCGGGCAAACCCCTGACTTTTGGTCATTTCCGTGGCGTGCCGGTGATCGGCCTGCCGGGCAATCCGGCCTCGACCCTGGTGACCTTTGCGCTGTTGGCGCGCCCCTACTTGCTGCGCCGCCAGGGTGTGGCGGACGTGGAACCGCTGCGTTTCGACGTGCCGGTGGGGTTCACCTGGCCCAAGCCGGGCAACCGCCGCGAGTATCTGCGCGGGCGCATCGAACAGGGCAAGGCGATCATCTACCGCAACCAGAGCTCCGGCGTGCTGCGCAGCGCGGCGTGGGCGGAGGGGTTTGTGGAGGTGTTGGAAGGGACGACGCTGGACATCGGCGATCGAGTCAATTTCATCCCTCTGAGTGAAGTCTTGAATTGACCCCCAATCCAAATGTGGAAGGGGGCTTGCCCTGATGCCAGTCAGTTAAGCGTACATCGCCTCCTGTAGGAGCGAGCTTGCTCGCGAAAAACGTCAACGATAACGCGTTCTTCCTGAATGAACGCGGCGCCTGTGAGTTTTTCGCGAGCAAGCTCGCTCCTACAAAAAGCCTTAGGGCAAGCCCCCTCCCACATTTGAACCTGTATATGCCTGTGGCTATTCAGTAATCGTCGCCACGCTCCGTGACATCCCGCTCCACCGGGCGCGCATCCGGGTCATAGCCCACCGGGAACTTGCCCTTCAACGTCCAGGCAAATGCAATGATCTCGGCGATGGTGCGGTACAACTCCTCCGGAATACTGTCGCCCAGTTCCATGCGTGCCAGCAGTTTCACCAGCTCGGCATTTTCATAGATCGGCACTTCATTTTCCCGCGCCAACTTGAGGATGGCTTCGGCCAGGGCATCGTCGCCCTTGGCGGTCAGGGTCGGCGCTTGCTGGCCGTCGTACTTGAGGGCAATCGCCTGGCGCGGCGGGTTGGCGTTGTTCATGCGGTTTCATCCACCCAGCGTTGTTCAAGTCCGGTTTTCGGCCCGCGTGGCGGGGTGCCGAGGTGGCAGTCCAGGTCGCCGACATTCAGCCCTGACGACACCAGGCGCTCGCGCAGGCTGCCCAAATGGCTTTCGATCAGGCTGGCAGTGAAAGGTCGGGTTGCCCACAGTTGGCTGGACAGCTTGCCCTGAGTCAGCTGCGCCTGGACCTGCAACGGCCCCAGGGGCTCCATGTCGAAGGCCAGTTCGACGCGCCAGAGCATCTGTTTGGGCTCCTTGGAATCCTTGCGTTCGGGCTGGTCCTTGTCCGGCGCCGGCTCTTCGCGCTGGAACTTGACCTGCAACGGCACGATGTCCTGCAGGGTGCGCATAGGGATCTCCAACTGCCAGGTGGTTTGCAGGCGGCCATCGGCGGTGGTGCCGGTTTGCTCCAGGCTCGACAGCTGGTGGCTCTGCAAGCGGGAAATGGCCCCGGCGGCCAGGCGCAGCAGGTTTTCCAGGTCGCCTTCGCCCTCCAGTTTTGCCATCAGCCGCTCCGGCAGTGGGAAGCTGACCGGTGCTTGCCGCGCGCCGACCTGGCCGAGGGTGCCCAACGGGCTGCGCACGAAGTTGGGCAGCACCTGGGCCAGGGTGTTGGCGGCAAGAATGGCATTCAGGTTGGTGCTGGCGGGCAAGGCAGGCAGCAGGTCGGCGACCAGGCGCAGCAGCGCGCCCTTCATATCCAGCGGTGGCACCTGCGGGTTTTGCCCGGCGAGTAACTTGGCTTCAAGAAAGGCGCCGCTGTTCTGGATCACCTGGGCCAGCACCTTGGGGTTGCTCACCTGTGCCAGGTCGGGCAAGGCCGCCAGCAAACGGTCGGCGGCGGCGCGCAGGTCGGCGGAGGTGCTGTCGCCGCGGGGCAGATTTTGCAACGCCTTGAACACCGCATCCAGGGAGCCCTGGCGACTTTGCTGGGTCGACAATTGCTGGGTGACGGCCAGTTGATCCTTGAGCCCGCTCAACGGCACAAAATTCAGGGTTTGCGCGTTCTGCACCACGGCGCTGAGCAAGCTGCCCACGCGCAACGGTTGCGGGCTTTCCAGTGTCAGGGTCGCGCCGGCCAGGGCGCTATTGAGTACGGTCACCAACGAACGGTAGATCGCCGGCTGCGCGGTGCCTTGGGGCAGGGCCTGGGTGGTCAGCACCTTGGCCTGCAGCAGGGTGCCTTCCGGCATCCTGGCCGTATCGATACGGGTGAGGGCGGCAACGTTGGCGCTCAGGGCTTGTTGCAGGCTGATGGCCAGGTTGCCTGCGGGCGTCTGGCTCACAGCCACATTGCTGCCCAACGGCAAGGGTTGTGGGCTGCTGGCTTGCACCAGCGTCTGGCGGCCGCCTTCAAGGGTCAGCTTGAGCAACAGCTGAAACGCCTCGCCGCCTTGTTTCAGGGCGAGCACCTCGGCATTCACGGTTTTGCCCGGGTCGATCAGCCCAATCTGCGGCTCCAGCAGTTTCAGCAGCGCCCCGGGCGCAGGCGCAGGGCTTTGCCCGGTTGCCGGGGTGGGAGGAAGCGTAGGAAGGTTGATCTCGCCGGTCATCGTGCGCATCGTCTCTGGGGAAATAGCCCTCTTTAGCGTAGGGCATCGCATGTATAATGCCGCGCGTCTGCAAAGAGAGCGGTAAAAACCTCACAACTATTTGATCCAGCTCTCTAAAATCGGTCGCCAAAGCCGTTATTGTGCTTCTTTACTATAACGGCCGCTGCACCGCCGACTTGAACCGTAAAGGCCCGCGATCTCTTGACCAGCCCTCTTCTTGAAGCCGTAGCGCTCTCCTGTGAACGCGACCTGCGCCTGCTGTTCGAGCACCTCGACCTGCGGGTGGCGGGCGGCGACATGGTGCAGATCAGCGGCCCCAACGGCAGCGGCAAGACCAGTTTGCTGCGCCTGCTGGCCGGCTTGATGCAGCCCACGGCCGGTGAAGTCCGACTGAACGGCAGGCCGCTCAACGAACAACGCACCGAACTGGCACGCAACCTGATCTGGATCGGCCACGCCGCCGGCATCAAGGACGTGCTCACCGCCGAAGAAAACCTCAGCTGGCTCAGCGCCCTGCATCATCCCGCGACCCGCGACGCCATCTGGCAGGCCCTGGCCGCCGTCGGCCTCAAGGGGTTCGAAGACGTGCCCTGCCACACCCTGTCCGCCGGCCAGCAGCGCCGCGTGGCCCTGGCGCGCCTGTACCTGCCTGGCCCGCCGCTGTGGATTCTCGACGAACCCTTCACCGCCCTCGACAAACAAGGCGTCACCCAATTGGAACAGCACCTGGCGCAGCACTGCGAGCAGGGCGGCCAGGTGGTGCTCACCACCCACCACACCCTGGCGCGCATGCCCGTCGGTTACCGCGACCTCGACTTGGGGCGGTGGTCGGTATGAGTGTGTTTGCCCTGTTGGTCGCCCGCGAAGCGCGGTTGCTGTGCCGTCGCCCGGCCGAACTGGCCAACCCGCTGGTGTTCTTTGCCATCGTGATCGCATTGTTCCCGTTGGCGGTCGGCCCGGAGACTAAACTGTTGCAAACCTTGTCGCCGGGACTGGTGTGGGTCGCGGCGCTTTTGTCCGTCCTGCTCTCGCTGGACGGGCTGTTTCGCAGTGATTTCGAAGACGGTTCCCTCGAGCAGTGGGTCCTTTCGTCGCACCCCCTGCCACTTCTGGTCCTGGCCAAGGTACTGGCACACTGGGCTTTTTCCGGCCTGGCGCTAGTCTTGCTCTCGCCACTGCTGGCGATGATGCTCGGATTGCCCGGCGAATGCCTGCCGATCCTGCTGCTGAGCCTGCTGCTCGGCACCCCGGTACTCAGCCTGTTGGGGGCGGTGGGTGCCGCGTTGACCGTCGGCTTGAAACGGGGTGGCCTGTTACTGGCCCTGTTGATTCTGCCTTTGTACATCCCGGTACTGATCCTGGGCAGCGGCGCGTTGCAAGCCGCGCTCATGGGCATGCCGGCGACCGGTTACCTCCTGTGGCTTGGCAGCCTGACCGCCCTGGCGGTAACCCTGACACCCTTTGCTATAGCCGCCGGCCTGAAGATCAGCGTCGGTGAATAATGAGGTCTGACTGGGCGGTATACGCATAGTCAGTAAAGACCCTACGCTTCTTGCCAAGACAAGAAGCAACCGTGATGGAAACAGCAATGAACTGGACCTGGTTTCACAAGCTCGGCTCGCCCAAATGGTTCTACGGCATCAGTGGCAGACTGCTGCCCTGGTTCAGCATCGCCGCCGTGTTGCTGATCGGCATCGGCCTGGTCTGGGGCCTGGCCTTTGCACCGCCGGACTACCAGCAAGGCAACAGCTTTCGCATCATCTACATCCACGTGCCTGCCGCGATGCTGGCCCAGTCCTGCTACGTTATGCTGGCGGTGTGCGGCGTCGTCGGCCTGGTGTGGAAGATGAAACTCGCGGACGTCGCCCTGCAATGCGCCGCGCCCATCGGGGCGTGGATGACCGCCGTGGCGCTGGTCACCGGTGCGATCTGGGGCAAACCCACCTGGGGCTCGTGGTGGGTGTGGGATGCGCGACTAACGTCGATGCTGATCCTGCTGTTCCTGTACTTCGGTCTTATTGCCCTGGGCAACGCGATCAGCAATCGTGACAGCGCCGCCAAGGCCTGCGCGGTGCTGGCGATTGTCGGCGTGATCAACATCCCGATCATCAAGTACTCGGTGGAGTGGTGGAACACCCTGCACCAGGGCGCCACCTTCACCCTCACCGAAAAACCGGCAATGCCCGTGGAAATGTGGGCACCGTTGCTGCTGATGGTGCTGGGGTTCTACTGCTTCTTCGGCGCCGTGCTGCTGATGCGCATGCGCCTCGAAGTGCTCAAGCGTGAAGCCCGCGCCAGCTGGGTCAAGGCCGAAGTGCAAAGCTGCCTGGGAGCGCGCGGATGAGTTTTGCTTCTTTCAGTGATTTTCTCGCCATGGGCCACCACGGCCTGTATGTCTGGACGGCCTATGGCATCTGCCTGGCCGTACTGGCCCTCAACGTCGTCGCGCCGATCCTGGCCCGCAAGCGTTACCTGCAACAAGAGGCGCGTCGTCTGCGCCGGGAGACCGAAAAGTGAATCCGCTGCGTAGAAAGCGTCTGTTGATCATCCTTGCCATCCTGGCCGGCGTCAGTATTGCCGTGGGCCTGGCGATGAGCGCCCTGCGGGAGAACATCAACCTGTTCTACACCCCGACCCAGATCGCCAACGGCGAAGCGCCGCTGGACACGCGCATCCGTGCCGGCGGCATGGTGGAGAAGGGCTCGCTGAAGCGTTCCGGCGATTCCCTCGACGTCACCTTCGTGGTTACCGATTTCAACAAGGCCGTGACCATCACCTACCGCGGCATCCTCCCGGACCTGTTCCGCGAAGGCCAGGGCATCGTCGCCCTGGGCAAGCTCAACGCCGACGGCGTGGTGGTGGCCGATGAAGTGCTGGCCAAGCACGATGAGAAATACATGCCGCCGGAAGTCACCAAGGCCTTGAAAGACAGCGGCCAGTCCGCACCCACCCCCGCCAAGGAGGGCTAAGTGATGACGTCTGCATTGTTTATTCCGGAACTGGGCCAGTTGGCGATGATCCTCGCCCTGTGCTTTGCCATCGTCCAGGCGGTGGTGCCGTTGCTCGGTGCCTGGCGCGGTGACCGCCTGTGGATGAGCCTGGCGCAGCCGGCGGCCTGGGGCCAGTGTGCGTTCCTGGTGTTCGCGTTCGGCTGCCTGACCTACGCCTTTATGACCGACGACTTTTCCGTCGCCTATGTAGCGAATAACTCCAACAGCGCCTTGCCCTGGTACTACAAGTTCAGCGCGGTGTGGGGCGCCCACGAAGGCTCGCTGCTGCTGTGGGCGTTGATCCTCGGCGGCTGGACCTTCGCGGTGTCGGTGTTCTCGCGCCAGTTGCCGCAAGTCATGCTCGCACGGGTGCTGGCGGTGATGGGCATGATCAGCATCGGCTTCCTGCTGTTCCTGATCATGACCTCCAACCCGTTCACCCGCATCCTGCCGCAGATCCCGGCGGACGGTCACGACCTCAACCCGCTGCTGCAGGACATCGGCCTGATCGTGCACCCGCCGATGCTCTACATGGGCTACGTGGGTTTTTCCGTGGCCTTTGCCTTCGCTATCGCCGCCTTGCTCGGCGGGCGCCTTGATGCGGCCTGGGCGCGCTGGTCGCGGCCGTGGACCATCGTCGCCTGGGCGTTCCTCGGCATCGGCATCACCCTTGGTTCGTGGTGGGCCTACTACGAACTCGGCTGGGGCGGCTGGTGGTTCTGGGACCCGGTGGAAAACGCGTCCTTCATGCCATGGCTGGTCGGCACTGCACTGATTCACTCGTTGGCCGTCACCGAAAAACGCGGCGTGTTCAAGAGCTGGACCGTGTTGCTGGCCATCGCGGCATTTTCCCTCAGCCTGCTCGGCACCTTCCTCGTGCGTTCGGGCGTGTTGACCTCGGTGCATGCGTTTGCCTCCGACCCGGAGCGCGGTGTGTTCATCCTGATCTTCCTGCTGTTTGTGGTCGGCGGCTCCCTCACCCTGTTCGCCCTGCGCGCACCGGTGGTCAAGAGCCAGGTCGGCTTCAACCTGTGGTCGCGGGAAACCCTGCTGCTGGGCAATAACCTGGTGCTGGTGGTGGCCGCGTCGATGATCCTGCTCGGCACCTTGTACCCCTTGGTGCTGGATGCCCTGAGCGGCGCCAAGCTGTCCGTCGGCCCGCCGTACTTCAACGCGTTGTTTATTCCGTTGATGGGCCTGTTGATGGGGGTGATGGCGGTCGGTGTGCTGGTGCGCTGGAAGGACACCCCGGTCAAATGGCTGGCCGGCATGTTGATGCCGGTGCTGCTCGGCAGCGTGGCCCTGGCCGTGGTCGCCGGTATCGCCTATGGCGACTTCAACTGGGCGGTGCTCGCCACCTTCCTGCTCGCCGCCTGGGTACTGCTGGCCGGTGTGCGTGACATCGTCGACAAGACCCGCCACAAAGGCCTGGTCAAAGGCCTGCCGACCCTCACCCGCAGCTACTGGGGCATGCAGATCGCCCACATCGGCATCGCCGTGTGCGCCCTCGGCGTGGTGCTCTCCAGCCAGAACAGCGCCGAGCGCGACCTGCGCCTGGCGCCGGGCGAGTCCATGGACCTGGCCGGTTACCAGTTCATCTTCGAAGGCGCCAAGCACTTCGAAGGGCCGAACTTCACGTCAGACAAAGGCACCGTGCGCGTAGTGCGTAACGGTAAAGAGATCGCCGTGCTGCACCCGGAAAAACGCCTGTACACCGTGCAGAGTTCGATGATGACCGAAGCCGGTATCGACGCCGGTTTCACCCGTGACCTCTACGTGGCCCTGGGTGAACCCTTGGGCGATGGCGCCTGGGCCGTGCGCGTGCATGTGAAACCGTTCGTGCGCTGGATCTGGTTCGGCGGCTTGCTCACCGGCTTTGGTGGTTTGCTCGCGGCGCTGGATCGCCGGTATCGGGTCAAGGTCAAGAGCCGGGTGCGTGAAGCGCTGGGCCTGCAAGGAGCGGCGGTATGAAGCGTTGGTTGATGGTCGTGCCGCTGGCCCTGTTTCTGGTAGTGGCGGTATTCCTGTATCGCGGCTTGTACCTGGACCCGGCCGAGCTGCCCTCGGCGATGATCGGCAAGCCGTTCCCCGCGTTCAGCCTGCCGACCGTGCAGGGTGACAAGACCCTGACCCAGGCCGACCTGCTCGGCAAACCCGCGCTGGTCAACGTGTGGGGCACCTGGTGCATCTCCTGCCGCGTCGAGCACCCGGTGCTGAACAAGCTGGCCGAGAAGGGCGTCGTGATCTACGGCATCAACTACAAGGACGACAACGCGGCGGCCTTGAAGTGGCTGGCGGAGTTCCACAATCCCTACCAGCTGGATATCCGTGATGAAGACGGCAACCTTGGTTTGAACCTCGGCGTGTATGGCGCCCCGGAAACCTTCTTCATCGATGCCAAGGGTGTGATCCGCGACAAATACGTCGGCGTGATCGACGAAGTGGTGTGGCGCGAGCAACTGGCCGCCAAGTATCAGGCGCTGGTCGACGAGGCCAAGCCATGAAGCGCCTGTTAGCCGCTGCCGTGCTGGCGCTGGGCTTGGCCGGGGTGGCCCACGCTGCCATCGACACTTACGAATTCGCCAAGGACAGTGACCGCGAGCGTTTCCGCGAACTGACCAAGGAGCTGCGCTGCCCCAAGTGCCAGAACCAGGACATCGCCGACTCCAACGCGCCCATCGCCGCCGACCTGCGCAAGGAAATCTTCCGCATGCTGGGGGAGGGCAAGGACAACCAGCAGATCATCGACTTCATGGTCGACCGCTACGGTGATTTCGTGCGCTACAAACCGGCCCTCACCGGCAAGACCGCGTTGCTCTGGTTCGGCCCCGCCGGGCTGCTGCTGGCCGGCGTGGTGGTGATGGCCGTGATCGTCCGCCGTCGCCGCGCCGCGCCTACCGATGGTTCCGACGCGCTATCCCCCGAAGAGCGTAAACGCCTCGACCAATTGCTGGACACCAAGACTGATGATTGATTTCTGGCTCGCAGCCGGCTTGCTGCTTCTGATTGCCCTGAGTTTCCTGTTGATCCCTGTGTTGCGTGGCCGCCGCGCCCAGCGTGAAGAGGATCGCACCGCGCTGAACGTGGCGCTTTACCAAGAACGTGTGGCCGAGCTGCAAGTGCAGCAGGACGAAGGTGTGCTCGACGCCGCGCAGCTCGACAGCGGCCGCGCCGAAGCCGCCCGCGAGCTGCTGGCCGACACCGAAGGCGTGGAAAAGCCCCGCGAATCGCGCCTGGGCAAGCCGCTGCCGTTGCTCGCCGCCATCCTTGTGCCGGTGCTCGGCCTTGGCCTGTATATGCATTTCGGTGCCAGCGACAAGGTTGAACTGACCCGCGAGTTTTCCCAACCGCCGGTGTCCATGGAAGACATGACCCAGCGCCTGGAACGCGCCGCCGCCGCCCAACCGGACTCGGCGGAAGGCCTGTACTTCCTCGGTCGCGCCTATATGGCCCAGGATCGTTCCGCCGATGCCGCCAAGGTCTTCGAGCGTACCGTGGCGCTGGCCGGGCGCCAGCCGGAACTGCTCGGCCAGTGGGCCCAGGCGCAGTACTTTGCCGACAACAAACAGTGGTCGCCCAAGGTCCAGGCGCTGACCGACGAAGCCTTGAAGCTTGACCCGAAGGAAGTCACCAGCCTCGGCCTGCTCGGTATCGCCGCGTTCGAAGGCCAGCGTTATCAAGAGGCAATCGACTACTGGAAGCGTCTGCTGGCCCAACTGCCGGCGCAAGACAATTCTCGTGTCGCGCTGCAAGGTGGCATCGACCGCGCAGCCGAGAAGTTGAAAGAGAGCGGCGGCACCGTCGCCCCGGCGCCTGGGGCGGTTCTTAAAGTGCGCGTGGATTTGTCCGCGGATGTTAAGGCCAAATCCCTGCCTACCGACAGCGTATTTATCTTCGCCCGCGCCGTCAGCGGCCCGCCGGCACCCTTGGCGGCCAAGCGCGTCACCGTTGCCGAGTTGCCTGTCACCGTCGAACTCGGCGATGCCGACGCGATGATGCCGCAGTTGAAACTGTCCAACTTCCCCGAAGTCCAACTGGTTGCGCGCATATCCCGGGCCGGTCAACCGACCACCGGCGAGTGGATCGGCCGCAGCCAACCCTTGGCCAGCACCACCACTGCACTGCAGCAGCTGACCATCGACAGTCCGGACAAGTAATTCGAGGAAACGCCCATGACCGCATTTGCACGCATCACCCTGCTCAGCCTGGTAGTGGGCCTGAGCGCCTGTGCGGTCCACCGCCCACCGCCTGCGCCGACCGGCCCGACTATCCCATCGTCAGGCCCTTCGACCCAGCCGAGCACCAAGCCCTCGGGCCCGGTTACCCCGCCGCCGAAGCCACTGCCGACCAAATCCCCCACCTTCGCCCCGCCACCGGGCGCCGCCAGCCACTGGGACGGCAAGATGCAGGTGTATGTGCTGGACGACCAGCCTGACACCTTCTACCGCCAGCGCACCTACTACCGCTGGAGCAACGGCTGGAGCCGCTCCATCAGCCCCAACGGGCCATGGGAAGACACCGACGTGCAAGGCGTGCCGCCGGGATTGAGCAAGCAGTACGCGCAATGACAAAAGGCGACCTTCGAGTCGCCTTCTTCATGCCTGTGAAACCCATTCTTCCAGACACTGGAGGGCAAATGTGGGAGGGGGGCTTGCCCCTCCCACAGGAGATCTCCTCGGCCATCAAGCCACAGTACACTCCCGCTCCAGTGCCGCACCCCCTAACAACTGCGCAATCTCAACCATCCGTACCACCGCTAGCACCTGCTTGCGGCTTGAATCATCTTCAAATGGGGCGATGTTGGCTCTGGAAGATTTTGAATTGAAGATACTTCCGGCTGTCTCGCCCTTTGAAACGGACTGAATCACCGCCACAGGCGACTTTCAAAAAACTCACCAACCCGTCAGGGGTGAGCAAGCACTACGCCCAGCAAATATTGAGGCGGCGCGCACTTCAGTAACGTGGTCGCTGCCGAGGGATTGCTGGATATACTTTCCAGTGCGGGGAAAATCGCCATTGGCCTGCGCGTCGACCTGGTCCAAGCCAGGAGTCGCGCAGGGCTACCCGTGGTGCAACCAATCTGGCAACAAGCGAAGAGGATGTTTTGATGGCGGGCAGGTTGATCTATCTCATCGGGCCATCGGGTTCGGGCAAGGACAGCCTGCTGGAGGCTGCACGCCCGCGGTTGGCCGAGCGCGGTTGCCGGATTGTGCGCCGCGTGATCACGCGCTCGGCGGAAGCGGTGGGCGAGGCGGCCCAGGGCGTCAGCCCGGAGCAATTCGCCGTGATGCAGGCCGAGGGTGCGTTTGCCCTCAGCTGGCACGCCAACGGGTTGTCCTACGGCATCCCCAAGGTCATCGACGAATGGCTGGCAGCGGGGGAGGACGTGCTGGTCAATGGTTCTCGCGCGCACCTGGCGCAGACCCGCGAGCGCTACCCGGATGTGTGGGTGCTGTTGCTGGCGGTGGATCAAGCCGTATTGCGCCAGCGCCTGGTGGCGCGGGGGCGTGAGGCCCAGGCGGATATCGAGGAGCGTCTGGCGCGCAATGCACGGTTCACCGCCGAACTGATCGCCGGCAATGGCTCGGGGTTGTTTGTGCTGGATAACTCCGGGCCACTGGAACACACGGTCGAGCGCCTGCTGTGTTGCCTGAACCAGGGGCATTGCGTATGGGCCTGACCCTGCCTGCACCGGTGACGTGCGGGGCATGTCAAGCGGCGAGATCCTGACATGCAGCGAATTCGGCGGAAAACCTTAAGTGCATGTATCTGGGTGAGGCCGGATTTGGTGTAGTCAAATCAGCACGGTTTTGTAGGATTATGTTTTTTTCCTGAAAATCCAATAAGTTTTTTTGCGCGAAAGTGTGTGTTCAGTTGTTTAAATTGCAAGTGGTTTAGTGCCTGTCTTAGCGCATGTTGCGCCGCCTTAGTGTGTTTCAGTACGAACTAAATCAGCGCTGTCCTGAGCGTTTTCTGCATGGGAGTTTATTGCGTCGATTCTGATTGACTCGACTCATTAACTTACTATAGGGAGCGCACTGCCCATGATTTGCTCTGAACGTTCTCGGCTCAACTTCTCACTTGAAAACCTGCCGCCTTCCGATCCTGGCCCCTATGGTGTGGGCGCCGGTCGCAAACCAACCTTCACGACGGAACAGGCCGGAAAGTACATCACCCGCAATAATCTGCATTTCCACGACCGTAATGGCGACAAGCGGATCGACCTCTCCTATACGGTAGACCCGACGTTCAGCGTCGCGCAGCAACGCCGAGTGCGCCAGGCGGTGCAATATTGGGAGGACGTGGCCAACATCAGTTTCAAGGAACGGGCAGCCGGCGCCGACGGCACGGTCCACATCAAAAACAACCCGCGCGGTGACCGTGGCGTCGCCAGCTCACCCTCGCGCGGCATTACCACCACCACGGCCACGGTCGGCACACTGCGAGAAAGTAGTTCGCCGGCGCAGGGCAGTCACTTTTCAGTCACTACCGTGCATGAAATCGGCCACGCCATCGGCCTGCAGCATCCGGGTGACTACAATGGCGGCGGTGCTGATTACAACAATGGTGCCAGGTATGCCGGCGATACAAAGGCACGCAGTGTGATGAGCTACTGGTCGGAGACGAACCAGGCCGGCCATGATTTTCGGTATTCGAATCCCTCTGCCCCGATGATGGATGACATCGCAGCCGTTCAGCGGCTCTATGGGGCCAATCACAAAACCCGCAACACCGACACCACCTACGGTTTCAATTCAAATACCGGCCGCGACGCCATGACCCTCACCAGTGCCAGGGATAAAGCTATCTTTTGCATATGGGATGGGGGCGGTAACGACACCCTGGATTGTTCCGGGTTTTCCCAGAACCAGAACATCAATTTGAACGCCGAGTCGTTTTCCGATGTGGGCGGCTTGAAGGGCAATGTTTCCATCGCCAAGGGCTGCGTGGTTGAAAACGCCATCGGTGGGGCCGGACGTGATGTCTTGACGGGGAATGAGGCGGACAATCGGCTCAAGGGCGGCTTGGGTGCAGACAGGCTGCGGGGCGGCGGCGGGGCGGATATTTTTGACTACGACAAGGCCAGCGACTCCACACCGCAGCAGCCTGACCTGATCGAGGACTTTACCAGCGGGACGGACAAGATTGACGTCTCGGGTGCATTGAAAGAGGCGCGCGTCGGTGCCCTGACGTTCACTGATCGATTCTCTGGTCGCGCCGGCGAGGCATTGCTCAGGCACGACGCGGCCACCGGGCGTTCAAGCCTGGAGATAGATCTGAAGGGGAGCGGCAGCGCCGACCTGGTGGTCAAGAGCATTGGCCAGATCAAACCCGGCGATGTGCAGTGGCAGGGGCAAAAGCCGGAGGTTAAACCCGCACCGAAGGTTGTCCCCACACCGGCCCCTGCGCCGCCGCCGGATAGCAGCACGGACCCGCTTGCAGCGTTACGCGAGGTGATGATCAAGGCGTTCTCAGCCTTGTTGCAGTGGATACAAAACACTGTCCAGCCGTCGGATGCCCGCAGATAACACTGCCATGACGAGGCGCTGACAGGCTCAAGCCTTGATCAGCGCCTGCCATGGTCGGCAAACGCCAGGGCCTTGGCCCTTGCAACGCACAGACAAGCCTGTGGGGAATGCCCATGGCATGTCACTCGGTTGGCGGTTTTCAACATCGCGCAAAACAACCATCAGTCAGCCTGACCTATTTTGTGCTTGAGTAAAGATAACTCTAGGGTTACTTTTATTTAGGCCGAGCCAAGGAGGCTGGTGTGCAAAGCAGGCTATTGATCAAGGAGCTGCAAGAGGCGGGTTGGGTGCTGGATCGGGTCACGGGCAGTCATCATATTTTTACCCACCGCTATAACCCGTACACGATCCCGGTGCCGCATCCGAAGAAGGATCTGCCGCTGGGCACCATCAGAAGCATCAGGAAACGTGCCGGGCTGTTTCAGTTTTAAGGAGAGCATTCATGCAATACCCAATCTGTATCGAATGGGGCGATGACTTCACCGCCACCGGAATCCAGATCCCCGATATTCCAGGCGCAGTCACCGCCGGGGACAGTTTCGAAGAGGCCTACAACGCCGCTGTGGAAGTCGCGCACATCCTGCTGCAGGAGATCGCCGCAGAGGGCGGGGTGATTCCGATGCCAACGTCGGTGGCCGATCATCACACCCACGAAGACTACGCCGGGATGGGCTGGGGCATGCTGGAGCTGGACATCTCGCCGTATCTGGGCAAGACCGAGAAGGTCAATGTGACCTTGCCCGGCTATGTCATCCAGCGAATCGACCGGTATGTGCGCGAGCACAAGGTCAAAAGCCGCTCGTCATTTCTGGCGGATGCGGCTTTGGAGAAGTTGGTGCGTTCCTAGGCGGTGGCGACAGCCGTTTGCCGCGACGCACTGAGGAACCGCAACAACGCCACCAGCGGGAACGCACTGCCCACCAGCATCACACCCAGCCAGCCAGCGTGTTCGTACACGCTGCTGGCAATCGCCGAGCCGAAGGCGCCGCCGATGAAGATGCTGGTCATGTACAGCGCGTTCAAACGGCTGCGGCTGTTGGCGTCGAGGGCGTAGATGGCGCGTTGGCCGAGGACCATGTTCATCTGCACGCAGAAGTCCAGGACCACGCCGG
Organism: Pseudomonas sp. JV449; assembly: GCF_032424295.1. Classification (NCBI taxonomy): domain Bacteria; kingdom Pseudomonadati; phylum Pseudomonadota; class Gammaproteobacteria; order Pseudomonadales; family Pseudomonadaceae; genus Pseudomonas; species Pseudomonas sp. JV449. The sequence continues at coordinate 80,180 of NZ_VYKD01000007.1, forward strand.
TCACCGCCAGGCCGATGACGCTGTACAGCGGGTGCACGAAGGCCGGCAGGAAGCTCAACACCGCAAAGACCATGGCCAGCAGCGACGCGCGGTGGGTGTGGCCGGCATCGGCCAGGCGCCCGGCGATGGGGGCGGCAATGGCGCCGATGGCACCGACCAGGGCGAAGAGCGCGATCTGGGTCTGGCTCAGGCCGTGGTTGCGCACCAGCTCCAGCGGGGCGGCGGTCCAGAACAAGCTGAACGTGGCGAACATGCAACCTTGGTAAAACGCGCGTTGGCGCAGCAGCGGTTGTTCACGCAGCAGGGTGCCCAAAGAACGTAGCAATTGGCCGTAGCTGGCGCTGTGGTCAGGCTGGCGCTTGGGGATGGTCAGCATCAGCACCACGCTGATAAACGCCATTAACGCGGCGGCGGCCATGAACATCGCGCGCCAGCCAAAATGGTCAGCCACGACGCTGGACACTGGCCGCGCCAGCAGGATGCCCAGCAGCAGGCCACCCATGATGCTGCCGACCACCCGGCCCCGAGACTCGGCAGGCGCCAGGTGTGCGGCCAGGGGGATCAGGATCTGTACCGATACCGAACTGAAGCCGATCAGCAACGACACCAGCAGGAACAGGTTCGGTTGTTCGGTAAAGGCCGCACCCAGCAGGCTGGCAATCGCCACCAGGGTCGTGATGATCATCAGCTTGCGGTTTTCCAGCAGGTCACCCAAAGGCACCAGGAAGAACAGGCCGAGGGCGTAGCCGATCTGCGTCAGGGACACAATCAGGCTGGCCATCGCGGGGGTGAGGCCGATGTCGGGGGCGATCAGTTCGATGATCGGCTGGGCGTAGTAGATGTTGGCGACGATGGCGCCGCAGCAAAACGCAAACAGCATCACCATTGCGCGGGTCATGGTGCTCGTAGCGTGGGGGGTAGCATTCATGGTGTTCTCATAAAAGCGAAGGTAGATGGCGAGCGAGAGTAAAGACAAGGCTCAACGGCGAGTAGGCCGTTTGTGGTGATATCACTTATGCCGGGTGATGATACATTCAGAAACAACTGCTGAAACAGGAAATCCAGCGCCATGAAAATCACGTTCAACAAGATACTCCTGGCTTCAAGCCTCGCTGCTGCAATGGCCCTGGGCCTGGCCAATGCCGCCGATGCCCCGCGCGTAGGCGTACGCGGGGCAATCACCGCGATGGACGGGGATGCGATGCAGGTCAAGGTCAACAGCGGTGAAGACGTCACCGTGCACCTGACCAAGGATACCCAGGTGCGCGCCGTTACCCTGGCCAGGATCGACGAAATAAAACCCGGCAGCTACATCGGCTCGGCCGCCATGCCCAACGCCGACGGTACTCTCACGGCGCTGGAAGTGCATGTGTTCCCGCCAGCCATGGCTGGCACGGGGGACGGGCATCGGGCGTTTGACCTGAAGGAAGGCAGCAGCATGACCAACGGCACCGTCGGCGACCTGGTGGTCAGCAAAGGGCGGACGTTGATCGTGAAATACAAAGGCGGCGAACAGAAGATCGTGGTGCCGGAGGATGTGCCGATCGTCAACCTGGAACCGGGGGACCGCAGCTTGCTCAAGCCGGGGGTGAAGGTGGTGTTGTTTGCCGCGCAGGGGGCGGATGGGAAAATCACGGCCCAAGCCATCTCAGCCGGCAAGGATGGCGTGACACCGCCGATGTAGCTGCAAAACCCAGATCTAAATGTGGGAGGGGCGAGCCTCCTCCCACATTTGTCAGTTACTGACCGGAGTAGATCTGGTCGAAAACCCCACCATCATTGAAGTGGGTTTTCTGCACGGTGCGCCAGTCACCAAAGGTCTTCTCCACCGACAGGAAGTCGACTTTCGGGAAGCGGTCGGTGTACTTGGCCAGCACCTTCGGGTCACGCGGGCGCAGGTAGTTGTTGGCGGCGATTTCCTGGCCTTGCGGCGACCACAGGTACTTCAGGTAGTCTTCAGCCGCCACGCGGGTGCCTTTCTTCTCGACCACTTTATCCACCACCGACACCGGCGGCTCGGCTTCGGCGGAGACGCTTGGGTAGATCACTTCGAACTGGTCACGGCCGAATTCACGCGCGATCATTTCCGCTTCGTTCTCGAAGGTCACCAGCACGTCGCCGATCTGGTTGGTCATGAACGTGGTGGTGGCGGCGCGGCCACCGGTGTCCAGCACGGGCGCCTGTTTGAACAGCTTGCCGACAAAGGCCTTGGCCTTGTCTTCATCGCCGCCGTTCTTGAGCACATAACCCCAGGCCGACAGGTAGGTGTAGCGGCCGTTACCCGAGGTTTTCGGGTTGGGCACGATCACCTGCACGCCCTCTTTCAACAGGTCAGGCCAGTCTTTCAGGGCTTTCGGGTTGCCCTTGCGCACGATGAACACGGTGGCCGAGGTAAACGGCGCGCTGTTGTTCGGCAGGCGGGTGACCCAGTCGTCCGGCACCAGTTTGCCGTTGTCGACCAGAGCGTTGATGTCGGTGGCCATGTTCATGGTAATCACGTCAGCCGGCAGGCCGTCGATCACCGAGCGCGCTTGTTTGCTGGAACCGCCGAAGGACATCTGCAGGGTCAGCTTGTCGTTCGGGTGCTCGGCCTCCCAGTGCTTCTGGAAGGCGGCGTTGTAGTCCTTGTAGAAATCGCGCATCACGTCGTAGGAGACGTTGAGCAGAGTGACCGGGGCGGCCTGGACGGCGCCCGCCAGGGCAAGGCCGGCGGCCAGGAGAGAGGCGCTTACGAGTTTTTTCACTGCTCATTCCTTGTTGTTCGGGAGAAGAGGGGAGGCACATTGCCAGCGACTATAGCCGGGGGCACTTAGTCGCTTAAAGATTAAAAAGAACTTTGCTTATTCCACTTTCTTAAAAAGATTGCTGCCGCAGCGCGAACAGAACGCCGCGTTGGGCTCGTGGCTGTTTTTCCTGCACACCGGGCAGTCGTGTTGCAGTTGCTCACCGCGCATGGCACTGGCCAGCTCGGCAGTAAAAATCCCCGTGGGCACGGCGATGATCGAGTAACCGGTGATCATCACCAGCGACGAAATAACCTGGCCCAACGGCGTCTTGGGCACGATATCGCCAAAGCCCACGGTGGTCAGCGTCACGATCGCCCAATAGATGCCCTTGGGGATACTGGTGAAGCCGTGCTCCGGGCCTTCGATCACATACATCAAGGTACCGAACACCGTGACCAGGGTGCACACGCTCACCAGGAACACCACGATCTTCTGCTTGCTGCCGCGCAGCGCCGCCATCAGGTAGTTGGCCTGCTTGAGGTACGGGCTGAGCTTGAGCACGCGGAAAATCCGCAGCATCCGGATGATGCGGATGATCAGCAGGTACTGCGCGTCGCTGTAGTACAGCGCAAGGATGCCGGGCACGATGGCGAGCAGATCCACCAGCCCGTAAAAGCTGAAGGCGTAGCGCAACGGCTTGGGCGAGCAGTACAGGCGCAACCCGTACTCGATCAGGAAGATCAGGGTGAAGCCCCATTCAATGTAGGCCAGCACATCGGCGTAGTTCTGGTGGACCTGGTCGATGCTGTCGAGCATCACGATCACCAGGCTGGCGAGGATGATCAACAGCAGGATGCCGTCAAAGCGCCGCCCGGCGACGGTGTCGCTTTGAAAAACCATGACGTAGAGCCGCTGACGCCAGTCGTTGTTGCTGTCCATAAAGCCCGCCTGAATCGAATATCGAGCAAGCCTAGGGGGATTCGAAGGGGCTGTCCATGCGGGGTTTCCTGAGTATTCGGGCGCCGGCGAGTACCAGCCAGCAGGCAAGGACAAACGGCGCGGTGAGTGCCGGCAGATGCAGGGCAGCAAAGCCCGGTGTGAGAAGGATCGCCAGCAGGATGCCGAGCAGCGGCAGCCAGGGTTGGCGCCGTGCCTGGCTCAGCGCCAGGGCCGCGAGAGCCGGGTTGTAGCTGTGCAGGCCGAGGAGGGCGGCGCTGGTGTCGTCCAGCAGCAAGGCGATCATTACGCCGCTGCTGGCGCCGATCACGGCCCAGACCGCGGCACGCCGGTTCGCCAGCCACAGGCCGAGGGCAATCAGCGCGCCCGCCAGCGGCTGGTCCAGCAGCATGATTTGCGCGAGGCCGGTGAACGGCGCGCCGAGCACCGCCAGGGTATCGGGCTCGCCGAGGGCGAAGGCACTGTGTGGGACGCTGCCCAGCAGCAGCCAGCCCAGGCCGACAAAGGGCGCGGTGTAGGCGGGCAGGTCGTGCGGCCGACTGGCGTGTTTCAGCCACTGCCGCGTGAGGATCGCGCTCAAGCCGCCGCACGCGAGGATCAGCGGTGGCAACAAGGCCGACCAGGCGAAATGCTGGCTGATCAGCAAACCAAGCAGCACGCCGTTGTAGCTATAGAGTCCAGCCTGGCGCTCGGCCTTGGGATAGTCGCGACGCTGGGCCGTGAGCAACCCGGCGACCCCACCCAGCAGCGCACCGCCGAGCAAGGCCGGGGCGCCGATCAGGATCGCCAACAGGCACAGCAGGCCGCACAACGGATGGCGTTGCAGGAAGATCTGGCTGAAGCCGTTGAGCAGGGCTTCGGCCCAGTCGGGGCAGGTTGGGGTGTGCATTTTTAGTGAGTCAGTGGGACCGAGTTGGGCCCATCGGGGGGCCTCTACAGGCGCTAGATCAGCGTCTCTATACGCAAGGAGTTGGTCGACCCCGTCTGCCCGCGCTGCGCCATGCCCTGGGCCTGGGCAATCTCCAGCGCCGTGGAACCACTTCATCCACCTGGCGAATCCAGTGGTAACGCCGGGCGTGATCGGCATGCTCACCGTGGCTGAAGTTGAGGCGAAAGATATTCACCCCGGCTTGCACCAGCTCGCGGATGTCGTCGATACCGTCGGTGGCCGGGCCCAGGGTGGCGAGGATCTTGACCTTCTTGTCAGGCGTCATGGCGGGCAGTCTCAAGGATCAGGATGGCGCGCACGTCATTGACATTGGTGCGGGTCGGCTCGGTAACGATCAAGCCGTCGAGGGCGGCGAAGTAGCCATAACCGTTGTTGTTATCCAGCTCGTCGCTGGCCGACAGGCCCAGGGCTTCGGCGCGCGCATAGCTGCACGGGGTCATGATTGCGCCGGCGTTGTCTTCCGAGCCGTCGATGCCGTCGGTGTCGCCGGCCAGGGCGTACACGCCCGGCAGGCCTTTGAGGCTGTCGGTAAGGCTCAACAGGAATTCGGCGTTGCGCCCGCCACGGCCGTTGCCGCGCACGGTGACGGTGGTTTCACCGCCGGAAAGGATCACGCATGGCGCCGCCAGCGGCTGGCCGTGCTGCACGATTTGCCGCGCGATGCCGGCGTGCACTTTGGCCACGTCCCGCGCTTCGCCTTCCAGGTCGCCGAGGATCAGTGGGCTGAAACCGGCCTGGCGCGCTTTCACCGCCACCGCTTCCAGGGATTGTTGCGGGCGCGCGATCAGTTGGAAGTGGCTGCGGGCGAGTACCGGGTCGCCGGGCTTGACGGTTTCCGAGGCTGGATTCTGCAACCAGCTGCGCACGGCGGCCGGTGCGTCGATGCCATAGCGCTTGAGGATCGTCAGGGCCTGTTGCGAGGTGCTGGGGTCGCCGACCGTGGGGCCGGAGGCGATGACCGTGGCCTGGTCGCCCGGCACATCGGAAATCGCGTAGGTGTAGACCGTGGCCGGCCAGGCCGCCTTTGCCAGCCGACCGCCCTTGATTGCCGAGAGGTGCTTGCGTACGCAATTCATCTCGCCAATGGTGGCGCCGGATTTGAGCAGGGCTTTGTTGATGGCCTGCTTGTCGGCCAGGCTGATGCCTTCGGCAGGCAGTGCCAGGAGTGCCGAGCCGCCGCCGGAGAGCAGGAAGATCACCCGGTCGTCTTCGCCCAGGTTGCTGATCAATTCCAGCACGCGCTTGGCCACCGCAAGGCCGGCGGCATCGGGCACCGGGTGGGCGGCTTCGACCACTTCGATTTTCTGGCAAGGGGCGCCGTGGCCGTAGCGGGTGACCACCAGGCCTGAGACTTCGCCTTGCCAGCAATTCTCGACGACCAGCGCCATGGCGGCGGCCGCCTTGCCGGCGCCGATCACGATCACGCGGCCGCTGCGGTCGGCGGGCAGGCAGGGTTCGAGGACGTGCCGGGGGTGGGCGGCGTCGATGGCTGTGGCAAACAGCTCGCGAAGCAGGTGTTGCGGATCGACCGACATAAGCGGGCTCCCGGGGGATTTTTGTTATTAGAGGTGCAGCCCTTTCAAAGGGGGGTTACTTATCGCGAATCGAGAAGTTCGCCATATGCTCCAATCCCTTGATCAGCGCCGAGTGGTCCCAATTCCCGCCACCAAGCGCCGCGCAGGTGCTGAACACCTGCTGGGTGCCGGCGGTGTTCGGCAGGTTGATCCCCAGTTCCCTGGCACCGGCCAGGGCCAGGTTCAGGTCCTTCTGGTGCAGGTTGATGCGGAAACCCGGATCGAAGGTGCCCTTGATCATGCGTTCGCCATGCACTTCGAGGATCTTCGACGAGGCAAAGCCGCCCATCAGCGCTTCACGCACCTTGGCCGGGTCGGCGCCGTTCCTGGAGGCGAACAGCAGCGCTTCGGCCACCGCCTGGATATTCAGCGCGACGATGATCTGGTTGGCCACTTTGGCGGTCTGGCCATCGCCATTGCCGCCCACCAGGGTGATGTTCTTGCCCATGCTCTGGAACAGCGGCAGGGCGCGTTCGAAGGCCTGTGGTTCGCCACCGACCATGATGCTCAAGGTCCCGGCCTTGGCGCCGACTTCTCCGCCGGACACCGGGGCGTCGAGGTACTGCGCGCCGTGCTCGTTGATCTTCGCCGCAAACGCCTTGGTGGCCGTGGGAGAGATCGAACTCATGTCGATCACCACCTTGTTCGGCGACAGGCCCGCCGCCACACCGTCGGCACGGAACAGCACGTCGTCGACCTGCGGCGTGTCGGGGACCATTACGATAATGAACTCGGCTTCCTGGGCCACTTGCTGCGGGGTGGCCAGGGCCACGGCGCCGGCGCTGATCAGCTCGGCCGGCGCCTTGCCGTGGTGTTCGGAAAGAAACAGTTGATGACCGGCTTTCTGCAGGTTCGCGGCCATGGGCTGGCCCATGATGCCGGTGCCGATAAATCCGATTTTAGCCATGATGAAGTCCTCTTTTTATTCTCTGTGGGCGCTGGGCTTGCTGTGGTGAGCGGGCTTGTTGTGGTGAGCGGGCTTGTCCCGCTCTGGCTGCGTAGCAGCCCCATGGGGTCAGTGGTAAAGCCCCCCTCACCACAGCAAGCCCCCTCCCACAAGGTTTTGTGTGGTGTCGGTTAGATGGTGTTGTGGGCTTTAAGCCAGCCCAAACCCGCTTCGGTGGTGGTCAGCGGCTTGTATTCACAGCCGACCCAACCCGCGTACCCGATGCGGTCCAGATGTTCGAACAGGAAGCGGTAGTTGATCTCCCCGGTTCCCGGCTCATTGCGCCCAGGGTTGTCCGCCAGCTGGATGTGATTGATCTCCTCCAGGTGCGCCGCCATGGTCCGGGCCAGGTCGCCTTCCATGATTTGCATGTGGTAGATGTCGTACTGCAGGAACAGGTTGTCACTGCCCACCTGTTCGCGAATCGACAGGGCCTGTGCAGTGTTGTTGAGGTAGAAACCCGGAATGTCGCGGGTGTTGATCGCTTCCATCACCAGCTTGATGCCCGCCGCCTGCAGCTTGTCGGCGGCGTACTTGAGGTTGGCGACAAAGGTCTTTTCCACGGTTTCATCATCCACACCCTGGGGCCGAATCCCCGCCAGGCAGTTGATCTGGGTATTGCCCAGCACCTGGGCGTAGGCGATGGCCAGCGTGACCCCAGCACGGAATTCCTCGACCCGGTCCGTGTGGCACGCCAGGCCGCGTTCGCCCTTGGCCCAGTCACCGGCCGGCAGGTTGAACAGCACCTGGGTCAGGCCGTGGGCGTCGAGCTGGGCCTTGATGTCAGCCGAGCTGAATTCGTAGGGGAACAGGTACTCGACACCCTGGAAACCGGCATCGGCAGCGGCTTTGAAGCGAGCGAGAAAGTCCTGCTCGGTAAACAGCATGGACAGGTTGGCGGCAAAGCGCGGCATAGGGTTCTCCTTAATCGAGCAGGGAAATGGCAGTCGGTGCATCGTTGCCGACCAGGGCCAGGTCTTCGAATTCGTTGACGGCGTTGATTTCGGTGCCCATGGAAATATTGGTCACGCGCTCCAGAATGATCTCGACGATCACCGGTACCTTGAACTCCTCGATCATTTGTTCGGCCTTGCGCAACGCCGGCGCGATCTGTCCCGGTTCGAACACGCGCAGGGCCTTGCAACCCAGGCCTTCGGCAACTGCGACGTGGTCGACGCCATAGCCGTTCAGCTCGGGAGCGTTGAGGTTGTCGAAAGACAACTGCACGCAGTAGTCCATTTCAAACCCGCGCTGGGCCTGGCGGATCAGCCCCAGGTAGGAGTTGTTCACCACTACATGGATGTACGGCAGCTTGAACTGTGCGCCCACCGCCAGCTCTTCGATCATGAACTGGAAGTCATAGTCGCCGGACAGCGCCACCACCTTGCGGCTCGGGTCGGCCTTGACCACGCCCAGCGCCGCCGGAATGGTCCAGCCCAACGGGCCGGCCTGGCCGCAGTTGATCCAGTGGCGGGGCTTGTACACATGCAGGAACTGCGCGCCGGCAATCTGCGACAGGCCGATGGTGCTGACGTAGCAGGTGTCTTTGCCGAACACCTGGTTCATCTCTTCGTACACCCGTTGCGGCTTGACCGGCACGTTGTCGAAGTGGGTCTTGCGCTGCAGGGTCGCCTTGCGCTGCTGGCAGTCATGCAGCCAGGCACTGCGGTCCTTGAGCTTGCCGGCGGCTTTCCACTCGCGGGCCACTTCAATGAACATCGTCAGCGCGGAGCCGGCGTCGGACACGATGCCCAGGTCCGGGGTGAATACGCGACCAATCTGGGTTGGCTCGATGTCGACGTGAATGAATTTACGCCCTTCGGTGTATACCTCCACTGAACCGGTGTGGCGGTTGGCCCAACGGTTACCGATCCCCAGCACCACGTCGGACTTGAGCAGCGTTGCGTTGCCGTAGCGGTGCGACGTCTGCAGGCCGACCATGCCGACCATCTGGGGGTGATCGTCGGGAATGGTGCCCCAGCCCATCAGCGTCGGGATCACCGGGATGCCGGTCAGTTCGGCGAACTCCACCAGCAGCTCGCTGGCATCGGCGTTGATCACGCCACCGCCGCTCACCAGCAACGGGCGTTCCGCCTGATCCAGCAGGGCCAGGGCCTTTTCGACCTGGATGCGCGTGGCCAGTGGCTTGGCCAGTGGCAGCGGCTGGTAGGCGTCGATGTCGAATTCGATCTCGGCCATCTGCACATCGAACGGCAGGTCGATCAGCACCGGGCCAGGGCGGCCGGAGCGCATTTCATAGAAAGCTTTCTGGAACGCGTACGGCACTTGGCCCGGCTCGAGGACGGTGGTCGCCCACTTGGTCACCGGCTTGACGATGCTGGTGATGTCCACGGCCTGGAAGTCTTCCTTGTGCATGCGGGCCCGTGGCGCCTGGCCGGTGATGCACAGGATCGGGATCGAGTCGGCCGAGGCGCTGTAGAGGCCGGTGACCATGTCGGTGCCCGCCGGGCCCGAGGTGCCGATGCACACGCCGATATTGCCGGCCTTGGTGCGGGTGTAACCCTCGGCCATGTGCGAGGCGCCTTCAACGTGGCGAGCAAGGACGTGATCGATGCCACCCACCTTCTGCAAGGCTGAGTACAGCGGGTTGATCGCAGCGCCTGGGATACCGAAGGCGGTGTCCACGCCTTCACGGCGCATGACGAGGACGGCGGCTTCGATTGCTCTCATTTTGCTCATGATTTTGGTGCCTCTTGCGTTTTGTAATTGTATACAAGTGGTGTCTGTCCAAAGTGTATTCACGGCGGGCTGCGCAGGTCAATCCATTTTATTGATTGGTCTTTGCGTTCGTCGGAACGGCTTTTTTCGACGTATGGAGTCTTTGTTTGAAAATATTGTATACAAAAATAAATGTCATTGTGTTCTATTTGTTTGGTCGAGCATCTGATCGAACAGACTTCCACCGCTTTCCCAATAACAAAAGAAGGACGGCACCATGAGCGCTTTAACCTTGAAGATTGCCACCCAACTGGCCGGCCAGGCCCTCAGCGCAGGGCGCACGATCTCAGCCGCACCGCTGACCGTTGCGGTCCTCGACTGCGGCGGCCACTTGATCACTCTGCAGCGCGAAGACGGCGCCAGCCTGCTGCGCCCGCAGATTGCCATCGGCAAGGCCTGGGGTGCGATTGCGCTGGGCAAGGGCTCGCGCTTGCTGGCGCTGGACGCACAGCAACGGCCGGCGTTTATCGCAGCGTTGAACAGCCTGGGGCAGGGCAGCGTGGTGCCGGCGCCGGGTGGGGTGTTGATTCGGGATCAGGCGGGGGCGGTACTGGGGGCGATCGGGATCAGCGGGGACACGTCGGATATTGATGAGCAGTGTGCGATCACGGCGATCGAGGGGCTGGGGTTGAGGGCGGATGCGGGGGTGTCAGCTTGAGCATTGAGTGACTATCAGGGCCTCATCGGGGCATAGGTATCTACACATCTTGAGCCGAGCCCCCTGCGTAGCAGCTGTCGAGCCTTGGCGAGGCTGCGTCGGCGGTGTGTCAGACGCGCCGCAAACGCAGCCTCGCCAAGGCTCGACAGCTGCTACGCGTTATCCTACTGAAGTTGTGTAGATACTTATGCTCATCGGGGGCACCTCAGTGTGTCAGTCGGGTTCACAGCCCTTGAGCACCAACCGGATAATCGTCTGCGCCGCCGCTTCATAATCGGCCTCATCCAGCTTGGCTTTGCCGGTCACCGCGGAAATCTGCCAGTCGAAATCCGCATAGGTCTGCGTCGCCGCCCAGATGCTGAACATCAGGTGATGAGGGTCGATAGCTGCAATCAACCCGCGATCCACCCAGCTCTGGATGCAGTCGATATTGTGCTTGGCCTGGGCGTTGAGTTGTTGGACCTGCTCGGCACTCAGGTGCGGTGCGCCATGCATGATTTCGCTGGCGAACACCTTGGAGGCGAAGGGCAGGTCGCGGGAGATGCGGATTTTCGAGCGGATGTAGTTGCTCAGCACCGCTGAAGGCTCGCCCTCGGGGTTGAACGGCGTGGACGCCGCCAGGATCGGCTCGATAATGCTTTCGAGCACCTCGCGGTAGAGGTTGTCCTTGGACTTGAAGTAGTAATAGACGTTGGGCTTGGGCAGCCCGGCCTTGGCGGCGATGTCGCTGGTTTTGGTCGCGGCGAAGCCCTTGTCGGCAAACTCCTCGCTCGCCGCCCGCAGGATCTTTTCTTTGTTGCGCTCGCGAATGGTGCTCATAAAGTGCTCAGTCTCACAGATACTGTTTCTTTTTGACGGCGTCTGTTGCCGCCATTCTGCGTCGCCGCTCCTCCCCATAGCGAGCGATGAGTCGTCGCGGCTCCTTGCCTGACGACAACAGCCACTCGCCAAAAGAGAAACGTATCTATGAAACTGAGCACGGGGAGTTTCCTTGCCAGGACAGGCGGTTGCGCATGGTAGCACCGGCTATCCGCGGGCCTCAACAATGTGCCCGCAAAGCCCTGCGCCGCGTTATGCTCCGCCCATCCCTCTCTTAAGGAAGCCCGATTCATGGCAGGAAGCAGCTTGTTGGTGTTGATCGACGACATCGCCGCAGTACTCGATGACGTTGCCCTGATGACAAAAGTAGCGGCAAAAAAAACCGCCGGAGTGCTCGGCGATGACCTGGCGCTCAACGCCCAGCAGGTTTCCGGCGTGCGTGCCGAGCGGGAAATCCCGGTGGTATGGGCCGTTGCCAAGGGGTCCTTCATCAACAAGTTGATCCTGGTGCCCACTGCGCTGTTGATCAGCGCCTTTGCCCCTTGGGCCGTCACACCGTTGTTGATGCTCGGCGGCGCCTACCTGTGTTTCGAAGGCTTCGAGAAGCTCGCGCATAAATTCCTGCACAGCAAGGCTGAAGTCCAGGCCGACCATGCGCAGTTGGTTGAAGCGGTGGCTAACCCGGCTACTGATCTGGTGGCCTTTGAAAAGGACAAGATCAAAGGCGCTATTCGTACCGACTTCATCCTCTCTGCGGAAATCATCGCCATCACCCTCGGCACCGTGGCCGATGCGCCGTTGATGCAGCAAGTGATTGTCCTGTCGGGCATCGCCATCGTCATGACCATCGGCGTCTACGGGCTGGTGGCCGGTATCGTCAAGCTGGATGACCTGGGCCTGTGGCTTACCCAGAAGCCTGGCCAGATGGCTCGCAGTATCGGTGGCGGCATCCTGCGCGCGGCGCCGTACATGATGAAGAGCCTGTCGGTGATCGGCACGGCGGCGATGTTCATGGTCGGCGGTGGCATCCTTACCCATGGCGTGCCGGTGGTGCATCACTGGATCGAGGGTGTGAGCCAGAGCACAGGTGCATTGGCGTGGTTGATGCCGACGTTACTGAATGCGGTGGCGGGGATTATTGCCGGGGCGGTGGTATTGGCAGTGGTCAGCGTGGTGGGCAAGAGCTGGAAAGCGCTCAGGGCATAAATCGCCGCCACAAAAAAAGGCCATTCAATCGAATGGCCTTTTTTACGGGCGTTATTTACTCGGCAATCTGCAACTTGCGTGATTCCGTATAGATATACCGCACCTTCTCATACTCGAACGGCGAGTTCATCTGACCGTAGCGGAAGCTGGTCTGGTAGCGCTTGTCCACCGCACGCAGGGCCCAGATTTCCGGGTGGTTGGAGCTGACTTCGGAGACGTTGAGGAAGTTGATCTGGGACTCGGCGGTGTAGTCCACCAGCAAGCCGCCGGTGTCGCGCAGGTTCGACGGACCGAAGATCGGCAGTACCAGGTAGGCACCGCCGGGCACGCCGTAGAAGCCCAGGGTCTGGCCGAAGTCTTCGCTCTGGCGCGGCAGGCCCATGGCGGTCGCCGGGTCCCACAGGCCGGCGATGCCGACGGTGGTGTTGAGCAGCAGGCGCCCGGTGGTTTCCAGGGAGCGGTGGCCTTTGAGTTGCAGCAGGCTGTTCAACAGGTTGGGCACGTCGCCCAGGTTGTTGAAGAAGTTGCTCACGCCGGTGCGCAGGAAGCTTGGCGTGACGTAGCGGTAACCGTCGACCACCGGCAGGAACACCCATTGGTCAAAGCGGTAGTTGAAGTGGTACACGCGGCGGTTCCACGATTCGAGCGGGTCATACACGTTGAGGGCGTTGACGGACGAGCGTTCGAATTCGCGTTGGTCCAGGCCCGGGTTGAACTTGAGTTTGCTCAACGGCTCCTTGAAACCGTCGGAGTCCATCACCACAGGCGCGTGAGCCTTGCTGTTGTCGGCATTGGCAACGCCTGCGCACATCAGGGCGGCGAGCAGCAGAAGATATTTAGCCACGGAAGAACTCCAGCATGGCGTCGGCGTTGACGCGGTAATTGAGGTTGCCGCAGTGGCCGCCCAAGGGGTAGACGGTCAAGCGATCGCCGAAGGTCTTGCGCAGGAAGCCGAGGTCGCCCGGGCCGAGGATCACGTCGTCGGCGTTGTGCATGACGGCGATTTTCGGGCTGGCGTGCAGGTAGTCCTTGAGGGCGTACAGGCTGACCTGGTCAACCAGTTGCAACAGGCTGCCGCCGTCGGAGCGGGCGCGCCACATCGGGATTACCTGTTCGGTGAGGTAGCAATCGAAGTCGCATTGCAGTGCACGCTTGAGAAACGGCGTGAGGCTGGTGCCTTCGCTGATCGGGTACTTCGGCGGGATGATCAGGCCACGGCGGTTGATCAGGTCCGAAGTAAAGGCGATGTCGGCCGCCGAGAAGCGGAACGAGGTGCCGATCAGCATGGCCATCTGTTCGTTGGTCAGGTGCTGCTTGGATTGCTGGAAGTCGTAGAGCAGGGCGTCGTTGAGGTCGATGTAGCCCTTTTGCTGGAAGTAACGGGTCAGCTTGTTCAACACCAGTTCATAGAAGGTGGTGGTGTTGTTGATGCCCTTGACCTCGGTCTGTACCAGCTTGTCGAGGTTGGTGATCGAGGTGTAGAGGTTGACCGGCGGGTTGAGCAGCAGCACTTTCTTGAAGTTGAAGCTGCGGCGGGTCTCGTCGAGCTTGCTGACAAACGCCGCATCCAGCGCACCGAGGCTGTAGCCGGTGAGGTAGAAGTCGGTCACCGGCAGCGAAGCGTTCTGGGCGCGCACGGCTTGCATCACGCGGTACATGTCTTCGGCATCTTCCTGGCTGATGCCGGGGGTGGCGAAGCGCGACGCAGAGGCGATGAAGTCGAAGCTGGTGGGCGACGACAGTTGCACCACGTGGTAGCCGGCCTGGTAATACAGTTTTTTCAGGTATTCGTTGATGCTGCTGTCAAACCGCGCACCGGTGCCTGCGATCAGGAAGATCAGCGGCGCGGCGCGATCCTGCTTGGCGATGCGGTAAGTGAGTTTCTTCACTGCCCAGAAGTTGTCCGGCAGGCTGAACTCGCGCTCGGGGCGCATATTCAGGGTGTAGTCGGACTGGTTGATCTCGTCATCGGTCGGCAATGTAGGCCGAAGGTCAGGCGGTGTGGTGGCGATGGTCGCTTCGAACGGATTGGTCAAAGGGTAGCCATAGCTGGCTTGGTCGATATCGACGGCCAGTGCTGACGCACTCAAAAAAAGGCTGCCCAGTAAGGCAGCACAGCGCAAGGAACGGAGCATGACTTAATCCCTAAGAGGAAACGTGCTTAATGAAGTTCGCAGGCTATGACCACCGCGTTGCCACCGAAGTGCCAGCTCTCGGCACGAAAAGTCGGAAAATAACGTCGGAATCGGGGTAATAGTAGCGAGACGATACACTTTGCCATGCATTAGTGAACACTAATTGTGTGTACGCACCTTGCTAACGGCCGCCGGCGCATTAAGCTGAGCGCCGTTTTTGCCTATCGGAGTGCTCCATGTCCCGCCGCTTGCCGTTGATTTTGCTGCTTATTGCCCTGCCGTTATGGCTGGCTGCCAGTTATGGCGCGCGTTACGGCTTTATGGAAGATGGCCAGTGGGTCGGCATCTGTGCCGACGAGGCCAGCCGCTGGGAATGCCAGGTACGTTCGAACCTGGGTTTGATGATTCACTTCAAAGTGCTGGGCTGGGCCGCGCTGGTGACCTCGGTGCTGGCGTTTTTCGTGCCGGGCCGTGCGGGATGGGGCTTGGCGGTACTGGGGCTGGTGTTCGGGCTGCCGGCCCTGGCGTTGTACAACACCTCGTTTGCGGTGTTTGCGGTGGTGATTGCGGGGTTGCGGTTGGTCAGGCAGTCGCGGCGCGCCTGATAAGGCCAATCGGGGGCTTGCCCCCGATGGCGCTTTTAAGCCTTGCGCATCCGCAAGCACCGCCACAAAGCCGCAACCATCAACCCGCTTACCAATGCCCAACCCCATGCCTGCTGGTTCAGCAGACCTTCACGGTAAAGCTGTGGCGCGATGCCGGCCCCGATGATAAAGGTCAGCAAGGCAATCTCCCGGCGTGGCCCGGTCACCGGACGAACCAGGTACACCAACGCCGGCAGCAGCAGCGCCGCACTCGGGAAGCTGCGGTAGCGTGGGTCAAACACCAGTGCCAGCATCATCACGGCGCCCGCGAACCCGGCGATTGCCACCAGCCAGCCGGCACGGTGTTCCAGCCAGTTGAACAGGCGTTCGCGCCAGCCTTCACGGGCACTCAAGGCCAGTGCAGCGTGGGCCAGCACCAGCACGTTCAGCGCCACGAGCAAACCGGCCCATGCCCATTCATCGTTGAAGCGCGCAGTCACGCGGGTCAGTTCAGCCCAGGTGCCGATGGAACAGGCCGCCACTGCACCCAGCAGCGGCAGGGCCATCGCGGCACGAGTGCTGCGAACGCGGCCACCGAGCACCAGCGTGCCCAGCAGGATAATCCCGCCCACCCCGAGCCACAGCGGCCAGTACGGCACGTTGGTCACCGGTCCGGCGAGGACGCCCTTGTCCTGGCGGTCGGCATCGAACAGGCCCCAGTAGCCGCCCACGGCACCTTCACTGGCGCGCTTCCACGGCTGGTCAAACGCTTCGATCAGGTTGTAGTGCCAGCCATTGGCTTCGGCCATGGCCACGAAACCGCGCATGAACCTGGCTTCATTGACCCGGCTTGGCACTGCGGTTTCGCGCTGGCGACCTTCGCTGGGCCAGCCGGTCTCGCCGATCAATATGTCCTTGGGCGCGAATTTGTTGCCAAAGGTCTGGCGTACATCGCCCACATGCTTGAGGGCCTGGTCGATGCCGGAGGGGTCATCTTCCCAGTAGGGCAGCAGGTGGATGGTCAGGAAGTCCACCGCCGGAGCGATTTCCGGGTGCTGCAGCCAAAACTCCCAGACGTCGGCGTAGGTGACCGGCTGCTTGATCTGGCTTTTGACTTTATGGATCAGCGTCACCAGCTGTTTGGCGGTGACTTCCTTGCGCAGCAGCGCTTCGTTGCCGACGATCACCGAGGTGACCACATCGGGGTTGGCGTTAGCCGAGGCGATCAGTTGGTCGACTTCTTTTTCGGTCGCGACCGGGTCGCTGCTGACCCAGGCGCCCGCCATCACCTTTAACCCATGCTTGCGCGCCAAGTCCGGCAAGGCTTCCAGGCCGGTCATGGAGTAGGTGCGGATGCATTCGAAGCGGGTGGCCAGCAGGGCCAGGTCGGCGTCCATGCGCGCGGGGCGCAGTGTGAACGGTTGGTCGAAGGGCGATTGGTCCTTGTCGAACGGTGTGTACGACGCGCATTGCAGCTTGTGACTGGCACTGGCCACATCTGGCAGCACCACCGGCCGGCCGAGGCCATACCAGTAGCCGACAAGGGCCAGCAGGCCGAGGATCAAAGCGAAGCAATAGGGCAGGGCAGGGAAGCGGGCAGTGGCGGGCATGGTCGGCTTATCTGGGGGAGCAAAGGCGCGCATCTTACCCGGATTTGCGCTATCCCAGTGGGGCTGCATAATTTTGACATGCAAAGTTCAGGCGGGATCGTGGGGTTAAGTCCTACAAAAAGTCCTACTGGCGATGTGATGTCGTTTCTTGCTTGCATGAGGTCGCTGACAGAGCAGGTCGAAGGCTGTGGCAGGTTGATGATCGACGTGTCAGCACTCCACTGATGTCGCAGCAGCCGGATCGATGCGCGTGAAGGGGGCGCGGCGCACCACATAACAACAGGTTGACGTCGCTCGACATCCGTCGGGCGCAGCACTTTCGGGGAAGTACGATGAAGATGCGACGACTCTTGGGCGCAGCTGCCACTCTGGTAGTTGCGATGAGCTCCACACTGGCCAGCGCCGACAGCAAAACCCTGAGCATCGGTTATGTAGATGGTTGGTCCGACAGCGTTGCCACCACGCATGTGGCGGCAGAGGTGATCAGGGAAAAGCTCGGTTATGACGTCAAACTGCAAGCGGTCGCCACCGGGATCATGTGGCAGGGCGTGGCCACCGGCAAGCTCGATGCCATGCTCTCCGCCTGGCTGCCGGTAACCCATGGCGAGTATTGGACCAAGAACAAGGACAAGGTGGTCGACTACGGCCCCAACTTCAAGGATGCGAAGATCGGCTTGATCGTGCCGGAGTACGTCAAGGCCAAGTCCATCGAAGACCTCAAGACCGACACCACCTTCAAGAACAAGATCGTCGGCATCGACGCCGGTTCAGGCGTGATGCTCAAGACCGACGAAGCCATCAAGCAGTACGGCCTCGACTACAAACTGCAAGCCAGTTCGGGTGCGGCGATGATCGCCGAGCTGACCCGTGCCGAAGACAAACAGGAATCCATTGCGGTCACCGGCTGGGTGCCACACTGGATGTTCGCCAAGTGGAAACTGCGTTTCCTGGATGATCCAAAAGGGATTTATGGTGCTGCTGAAACCGTCAACAGCATCGGCAGCAAGGGCCTGGAGAAGAAAGCGCCGGAAGTCGCGGCGTTCCTGAAGAAATTCCAGTGGGCCTCCAAGGATGAGATCGGCGAAGTCATGCTCGCTATCCAGGAAGGCGCCAAGCCTGATGCAGCGGCCAAGGACTGGGTGGCCAAGCACCCTGAGCGCGTAGCCGAGTGGACCGGTAAATAACCCCCCAATGCCTTGATACAACCCCTGTGGGAGGGGGCTTGCTCGCGATTGCGGTGTGTCAGTCGTCAATGATCTGACTGGTTCACCGCTATCGAGAGCAAGCCCCCTCCCACATTATTTTCGTCACCCGCAAATGTTTCTGCGCCCTCTCAATCCCTCGCTACACTCCGTCTAATACTAAGGTCGTCTGGAACCTGTTCCGTAGCCGCATACAGTGGATACGTACCAATAATAAAAAAGCTGTGCTGCGAGGATAAAAACAATGAACGACAGCATTTACCTCTCGATTCAAAACAGCCCGCGTTTCAAGGAGCTGGTAAGAAAAAGGGAAAGGTTCGCCTGGATTCTCTCGGCGATCATGCTAGGGCTGTACTCCGGCTTCATCCTGTTGATCGCCTACGGGCCACAAATACTGGGGGCCAAACTCAGCCCCGGCTCATCCATCACCTGGGGCATCCCCATCGGTGTCGGGCTGATTGTCTCGGCCTTTGTCCTCACCGGCATCTATGTGCGACGCGCCAACGGCGAATTCGACGACCTGAACAATGCGATTCTCAAGGAGGCTGCGCAATGATCCGTCGTCTATTGGCTGTATTCGGCGCTTCGGTCTTTGCACCCGCTGTTTGGGCGGCGGATGCATTGACCGGTGAAGTGCACAAACAACCGCTGAATATCGCAGCGATCCTGATGTTCGTGGCCTTTGTCGGCGCGACGTTGTGCATCACCTACTGGGCGTCCAAGCGCAACAAGTCGGCGGCCGACTACTATGCGGCCGGCGGCAAGATCACCGGTTTCCAGAACGGCCTGGCGATTGCCGGCGACTACATGTCGGCCGCGTCCTTCCTGGGTATTTCCGCACTGGTGTTCACCTCCGGCTACGACGGCCTGATCTACTCGATCGGCTTCCTGGTGGGCTGGCCGATCATTCTGTTCCTGATCGCCGAGCGCCTGCGTAACCTGGGCAAGTACACCTTTGCCGACGTGGCGTCCTATCGCCTCGGGCAAACCCAGATCCGCAGCCTGTCGGCCTGTGGTTCCCTGGTCGTGGTGGCGTTCTACCTGATCGCGCAAATGGTGGGGGCGGGCAAGCTGATCCAGCTACTGTTCGGCCTCGACTACCACGTGGCGGTCATCCTGGTCGGGATCCTGATGTGCCTGTACGTGCTGTTCGGCGGCATGCTGGCGACCACTTGGGTGCAGATCATCAAGGCGGTGCTGTTGCTGTCCGGTGCCTCGTTCATGGCGCTGATGGTGATGAAGCACGTCAACTTCGACTTCAACATGCTGTTCTCCGAGGCGATCAAGGTTCACCCTAAAGGTGAAGCGATCATGAGCCCCGGCGGCCTGGTGAAAGACCCGATCTCCGCGTTCTCCCTGGGCCTGGCACTGATGTTCGGTACCGCCGGCCTGCCGCACATCCTGATGCGCTTCTTCACTGTAAGTGACGCCAAGGAAGCGCGTAAGAGCGTGCTGTATGCCACTGGCTTCATCGGCTACTTCTATATCCTGACCTTTATCATCGGCTTCGGCGCGATCCTGCTGGTCAGCACCAACCCGGCGTTCAAGGATGCTGCAGGCGCCTTGCTGGGCGGTAACAACATGGCGGCGGTGCACCTGGCCAACGCGGTGGGCGGCAGCATCTTCCTGGGCTTCATCTCGGCTGTGGCCTTCGCCACCATCCTGGCAGTGGTTGCCGGCTTGACCCTGGCCGGTGCTTCGGCGGTGTCCCATGACCTGTACGCCAGCGTGATCAAGAAAGGCAAGGCCAACGAAAAGGATGAGATTCGCGTATCGAAGATCACCACTATCGCCCTGGCAGTGCTGGCGATTGGCCTGGGCATCCTGTTCGAAAGCCAGAACATCGCGTTCATGGTCGGCCTGGCGTTCTCGATTGCCGCCAGCTGTAACTTCCCGGTACTGCTGCTTTCCATGTACTGGAAAAACCTCACCACCCGTGGCGCGATGATTGGCGGCTGGCTGGGCCTGATCAGTGCCGTTGGCCTGATGATCCTGGGTCCGACCATCTGGGTCTCGATCCTGCATCATGAAAAAGCCATCTTCCCGTACGAATACCCGGCGCTGTTCTCGATGATCATTGCGTTCATCGGTATCTGGTTCTTCTCCATCACCGACAAGTCGGCGGCGGCAGAGAAAGAGCGTGCGCTGTACTTCCCGCAGTTTGTGCGTTCGCAGACTGGCCTGGGGGCGAGTGGGGCGGTTAATCACTAAGGTTGTAGCTGGATAAAGAAATGCCCCGGTCGAAAGGCTGGGGTATTTTTTTGCCTGGGGTTTATGGGGGGCTGCTACTGGCCTCATCGGGGGCAAGCCCCCGATGGTGGTAGATCAGTCGACACAAATAAAAACGGCCTCCACTGAGGGAGGCCGTTTTCGGTGCTGCTGAAAGGTGCTTACTTGCGATCTTCCAGCTTGGTAATGTCACGCGACTCGTAGCCGGTGTACAGCTGGCGCGGGCGGCCAATCTTGTACGGGCTGGAGAGCATTTCTTTCCAGTGGGAGATCCAGCCCACGGTCCGTGCCAGGGCGAAGATCACGGTGAACATGCTGGTTGGAATGCCGATCGCCTTGAGGATGATCCCCGAGTAGAAGTCGACGTTCGGGTACAGCGAGCGTTCGATGAAGTACGGGTCGGTCAGGGCGATCTCTTCCAGGCGCATGGCCAGTTCGAGTTGCGGATCGTTGTTGATGCCCAGTTCCTTCAGCACTTCGTCGCAGGTCTGCTTCATGACGGTGGCGCGTGGGTCGCGGTTCTTGTAGACCCGGTGACCGAAGCCCATCAACTTGAACGGATCGTTCTTGTCCTTGGCCTTGGCAATGAACTTGTCGATGTTGGACACATCGCCGATTTCATCGAGCATGGTCAATACGGCTTCGTTCGCACCGCCGTGGGCAGGGCCCCACAGCGCGGCGATGCCGGCGGCGATACAGGCGAACGGGTTGGCACCCGAAGAGCCTGCCAGGCGCACGGTGGAGGTGGAGGCGTTTTGCTCGTGGTCGGCGTGGAGGATGAAGATCCGGTCCATTGCCTTGGCCAGCACCGGGCTGATCGGTTTGATCTCGCACGGGGTGTTGAACATCATGTGCAGGAAGTTTTCCGCGTACGTCAGGTCGTTGCGCGGGTACATCATGGGTTGGCCCATGGAGTACTTGTAAACCATTGCGGCCAGGGTCGGCATCTTGGCAACCAGGCGGATCGCGGAAATTTCGCGATGCTGCGGGTTATTGATGTCGAGGGAGTCGTGATAGAAGGCCGACAGGGCGCCGACCACGCCGCACATGACGGCCATCGGGTGGGCGTCGCGACGGAAGCCGTTGAAGAAGGTCTTCAACTGCTCGTGAACCATGGTGTGGTTCTTCACGGTGCTGACGAACTGGGCTTTTTGCTCGGCTGTTGGCAATTCGCCATTTAGCAGCAGGTAGCAGGTTTCCAGGTAGTCCGATTTTTCCGCCAGTTGCTCGATCGGGTAGCCCCGGTGCAGCAGGATGCCATTGTCGCCGTCGATATAGGTGATCTTCGACTCGCAAGAGGCGGTCGACATGAAGCCTGGGTCGAAAGTGAAACGGCCCGTGGCCGTCAGGCCCCGTACGTCGATAACATCGGGACCAACGGTGCCGGTTAAAATGGGCAGCTCGACGGGGGCTGCGCCCTCGATGATCAACTGCGCTTTTTTGTCAGCCATGTGGCCTCCTATTTATGCTTCAAATCATCAGACAGACCCCCCACGCAGGGCCCGCACCACTATAGTGAGATAAATTCAGATGTCAATTTGCCTAAAGTCTTGCCCCAGAAGGCTTTAACCGTACTTTTTCCTCGAAATTGCCCGCCATTTACGCCTTTTATCCCGCCAGCGCAATCCGCTATTAGGGTGAGGTGCGCGCGTTGTCATTAGTAACCTAACTGTCTATACTCGGCCACCGACCGCCAAGGGCTTTTGGGCTTGCTTTCATTGGGGGTCGCACTCCCTGGGTGGTGCTTACCTGACCAGTCGCACTCCCCAACAACTTTGCCCTGATTGTTAGGGGCTCTTCAGTGTGAAAAAAAGCCGTGAATAGCCAACGACCTGTAAACCTAGACCTAAGGACCATCAAACTCCCCATCACCGGCGTTACGTCGTTCCTGCACCGTGTTTCCGGCATCATCCTGTTCCTGGGCTTGGGCATCATGCTTTATGCATTGAGCAAATCCCTGGGTTCCGAGGAAGGATACGCCGAGGTGAAGGCATGCTTGACCAGCCCGCTGGCCAAGTTCGTAGCATGGGGCCTCCTGTCCGCTCTGCTGTATCACCTGGTAGCCGGTGTGCGCCACTTGATCATGGACATGGGCATCGGTGAGACGCTGGAAGGCGGCCGCCTGGGCTCGAAAATCATCATCGCCATTTCCGTGGTGCTGATCGTTCTGGCAGGAGTTTGGATATGGTAACCAGCGTTACGAACCTATCGCGTTCGGGCCTCTATGACTGGATGGCGCAGCGTGTGTCTGCGGTCGTTCTCGCGGCTTATTTCATTTTCCTGATCGGATACCTCGTCGCAAACCCGGGCATCGGCTACGAGCAATGGCACGGGCTGTTTTCCCACAATGCGATGCGAATCTTCAGCCTGCTGGCCCTTGTAGCCCTGGGCGCTCACGCCTGGGTCGGCATGTGGACCATCGCGACCGACTACCTGACGCCGATGGCGCTGGGCAAGTCCGCGACCGCAGTCCGTTTCCTCTTCCAGGCAGTATGCGGCGTCGCGATGTTCGCTTACTTCGTCTGGGGTGTGCAGATTCTTTGGGGTATCTGATTCATGGCTAACATTCCAACTATTTCCTTCGACGCCATCATCATTGGTGGCGGCGGTGCCGGCATGCGCGCAGCGCTGCAGCTGGCCCAGGGCGGTCACAAGACTGCCGTGATCACCAAGGTATTCCCGACGCGCTCCCACACCGTGTCGGCCCAGGGTGGCATCACCTGCGCCATCGCGTCCGCCGACCCGAACGATGACTGGCGCTGGCACATGTACGATACCGTCAAGGGTTCCGACTACATCGGTGACCAGGACGCTATCGAATACATGTGTCAGGAAGGCCCGGCCGCGGTGTTCGAGCTGGACCACATGGGCCTGCCGTTCTCCCGTACCGAACAAGGTCGTATCTACCAGCGTCCATTCGGCGGCCAGTCGAAGGACTACGGTAAAGGCGGCCAGGCTGCCCGTACCTGCGCTGCGTCCGACCGTACCGGTCACGCGCTGCTGCACACCCTTTATCAGGGCAACCTGAAAGCCGGCACCACGTTCCTGAACGAATACTACGCAGTGGATCTGGTGAAGAACGCCGACGGTGCATTCGTTGGCGTGATCGCCATCTGCATCGAAACCGGTGAAACCACCTACATCCGCGCCAAGGCTACCGTTCTGGCGACCGGCGGTGCAGGTCGTATCTACGCTTCCACCACCAATGCCCTGATCAACACCGGTGACGGCGTCGGCATGGCACTGCGTGCCGGCGTGCCGGTGCAGGACATCGAAATGTGGCAGTTCCACCCGACCGGCATCGCCGGCGCCGGTGTACTGGTCACCGAAGGTTGCCGTGGTGAAGGTGGTTACCTGATCAACAAGCACGGCGAGCGTTTCATGGAGCGTTATGCTCCGAACGCGAAAGACCTGGCGGGTCGTGACGTCGTTGCCCGTTCGATGGTCAAGGAAATCATCGCCGGTAACGGCTGTGGCCCGAATGGCGACCACGTACTGCTGAAGCTCGATCACCTGGGTGAAGAAGTGCTGCACAGCCGCCTGCCGGGTATCTGTGAGCTGTCCAAGACCTTTGCCCACGTTGACCCGGTTGTTGCTCCGGTTCCGGTTGTCCCAACCTGCCACTACATGATGGGCGGTGTTCCGACCAACATTCATGGCCAGGCGATCACCCAGAACGCCGAAGGCGTGGACGAGATCATCCACGGTCTGTTCGCGGTAGGCGAAGTGGCCTGCGTATCGGTACACGGTGCCAACCGTCTGGGCGGCAACTCGCTGCTCGACCTGGTGGTATTCGGCCGCGCGGCTGGCCTGCACCTGGAAAAAGCCCTGACCGACGGCATCGAATACGATGACGCCACCGACGCCAACATCGAGGCCGCCCTGTCGCGCCTGAACGCTCTGAACGAGCGCACTGATGGCGAAGACGTGGCAACCCTGCGTCGCGAGCTGCAAAGCTGCATGCAGAACTACTTCGGTGTATTCCGTACCGGCGAATACATGCAGAAGGGTATTGCCCAGCTGGCCGATCTGCGCAAGCGCATCGCCAACGTCAAGATCAACGATAAGAGCCAGGCGTTCAACACCGCTCGTATCGAAGCCCTTGAACTGCAAAACCTGCTGGAAGTGGCTGAAGCGACTGCGATCGCCGCCGAGGTTCGTAAGGAATCCCGTGGTGCCCACGCTCGTGAAGACTTTGAAGATCGCGATGACGAAAACTGGTTGTGCCACACCCTGTACTTCCCGGGTGACAAGCGCGTAACCAAGCGTGCCGTGAACTTCTCGCCGAAGACGGTTCCGACGTTTGAACCGAAGATTCGGACTTACTAAGGGTGGCTGCCATGTTGAAAGTCAGTGTTTATCGCTACAACCCTGATCAGGACGCTGCGCCGTTCATGCAGGAGTTCCAGGTCGATACCGGTGGTAAAGACCTGATGGTGCTGGATGTATTGGCACTGATCAAAGAGCAGGACGAGGGTTTCTCCTATCGTCGCTCTTGCCGTGAAGGTGTTTGCGGTTCCGACGGCATGAACATCAACGGCAAAAACGGCCTGGCGTGCATCACGCCGCTGTCCGCTGTTGTCAAAGGCAACAAGCTGATCGTTCGTCCTCTGCCAGGTTTGCCGGTTATCCGTGACCTGGTCGTCGATATGAGCATCTTCTACAAGCAATACGAGAAAGTTAAGCCGTTCCTGCAGAACGACACGCCGGCTCCGGCCATCGAGCGTCTGCAGTCCCCAGAAGAGCGTGAAAAGCTCGACGGTCTGTACGAGTGCATCCTGTGCGCCTGCTGCTCGACCTCGTGCCCGTCCTTCTGGTGGAACCCGGACAAGTTCCTGGGTCCAGCTGCCCTGCTGCAAGCGTATCGCTTCCTGGCAGACAGCCGTGACACCAAGACGTCCGAGCGCCTGGCTTCGCTGGATGACCCGTTCAGCGTATTCCGCTGCCGCGGGATCATGAACTGCGTCAACGTATGTCCCAAAGGCCTGAACCCGACTAAGGCCATTGGTCACATCCGTAACATGCTGCTGCAAAGCGGCGTGTAACTGACGTTGTAACAAGGCAGGACCGTTGTGCCCGTAAATGCTACGGCGCAGGCTTCAACCGGCGCCGTAGTTTTAACTTGAGCAGCGACTTACAAAGCCGCGGCTCTTATTTTGAAGAAATGAGACAAGCAGGGGCATTCGGGTTGGTACCCGAACTATCAGCGTGATCCTAAGTGGCTTGTTTTGGTCGCTGCACTTGGCCTTTTGCAAGCAAACTCGGTGTTTTCGCCGGTGGTGTCCCCAAATCGAGGGTGACCAAGCATGCAAGAAAGCGTGATGCAGCGCATGTGGAACAGCGGCTATCTTTCAGGTGGTAACGCTGCCTATGTGGAAGAGCTTTATGAGCTCTACCTGCACGACCCTAACGCTGTGCCAGAAGAATGGCGCACCAAATTTCAGACGTTGTCTTCAGACGGCAACGCTGCCACCGATGTATCGCACGCAACAATTCGCGATCAGTTCGTGCTGCTGGCAAAGAACCAGCGCCGCGCCCAGCCGGTTTCCGCCGGCAGCGTGAGCAGTGAGCACGAGAAGAAGCAAGTTGAAGTACTGCGACTGATCCAGGCCTACCGGATGCGTGGCCACCAGGCGGCCCAGCTTGACCCGCTGGGGCTCTGGCAGCGTCCTGCACCTGCAGACCTGTCGATCAATCATTACGGCTTGACCAATGCCGATCTTGATACGACCTTCCGTGCCGGCGACCTGTTCATCGGCAAAGAGGAAGCGAGCCTACGCGAAATTCACGAAGCGTTGCAGCAGACATATTGCCGCACCATCGGCGCCGAGTTCACGCACATCACCGATTCCGAGCAACGCCACTGGTTCCAGCATCGCCTGGAAGGCGTGCGTGGCCGTCCGGTATTGTCCGCCGACGTGCGCAGCCACCTGCTTGAGCGCGTGACCGCAGCCGAGGGCCTGGAAAAATACCTGGGTACCAAATACCCGGGCACCAAGCGTTTCGGCCTGGAAGGCGGCGAGAGCCTGATTCCGATGCTCGACGAGCTGATCCAGCGTTCCGGTTCCTACGGCACCAAGGAAATCGTGATCGGCATGGCCCACCGTGGTCGCCTGAACGTGTTGGTCAACACCTTCGGCAAGAACCCGCGTGAGCTGTTCGACGAGTTCGAAGGCAAGAAGAAGGTCGAGCTGGGTTCCGGTGACGTTAAATACCACCAGGGCTTCTCGTCCAACGTGATGACCACCGGCGGTGAAGTTCACCTGGCCATGGCGTTCAACCCATCCCACCTGGAAATCGTTTCTCCAGTGGTCGAGGGTTCGGTCCGTGCTCGCCAGGATCGTCGTAACGACACTACCGGTGAAAAGGTCCTGCCGATTTCCATCCACGGTGACGCGGCATTCGCCGGTCAAGGCGTGGTCCTGGAAACGTTCCAGATGTCGCAGACCCGCGGCTTCAAGACCGGCGGTACCGTTCACATCGTCATCAACAACCAGGTTGGCTTCACCATCAGCAACCCGTTGGATGCGCGTTCCACCGAGTACGCCACCGACGTTGCCAAGATGATCCAGGCGCCGATCCTCCATGTGAATGGCGATGATCCGGAAGCCGTGCTGTTCGTGACCCAACTGGCTGTCGACTACCGCATGCAGTTCAAGCGTGACGTGGTGATCGACCTGGTTTGCTACCGCCGTCGCGGTCACAACGAAGCCGACGAGCCAAGCGGCACCCAGCCGTTGATGTACCAGCAGATCACCAAGCAGCGCACCACCCGTGAGCTGTATGCCGAAAGCCTGACCAAGGCCGGTATCGTTGACGATGAACGGGTTCAGGCGAAGATCGATGAATACCGCAACGCGCTGGACAATGGTCTGCATGTCGTAAAAAGCCTGGTCAAGGAGCCGAACAAAGAGCTGTTCGTTGACTGGCGTCCGTACCTGGGTCACACCTGGACGGCGCGTCACGACACCTCGTTCGATCTGAAGACCCTGCAGGAACTGTCCGCCAAGCTGCTGGAAATCCCGGATGGCTTCGTGGTGCAGCGCCAGGTTGCGAAGATCTACGAAGACCGTCAGAAGATGCAAGCCGGCGGCCTGCCGATCAACTGGGGTTATGCCGAAACCATGGCGTACGCGACCCTGGCGTTCGAAGGTCACCCGATCCGCATGACCGGCCAGGACATCGGCCGTGGTACGTTCTCGCACCGTCACGCGGTACTGCACAACCAGAAAGACGCGGGCACCTACATCCCGTTGCAGAACCTGTACGAAGGCCAGCCGCGTTTCGACCTGTACGATTCGTTCCTGTCCGAAGAAGCCGTACTGGCGTTCGAATACGGTTACTCGACCACCACGCCGCAGGCGCTGGTGATCTGGGAAGCCCAGTTCGGCGACTTCGCCAACGGTGCCCAGGTGGTTATCGACCAGTTCATCACCAGCGGCGAGCACAAGTGGGGCCGTCTGTGCGGTCTGACCATGCTGCTGCCACACGGTTATGAAGGTCAGGGGCCGGAGCACTCCTCGGCCCGTCTGGAGCGTTACCTGCAGCTGTGCGCCGAGCACAACATCCAGGTGTGCGTGCCGACCACCCCGGCGCAGATCTACCACTTGCTGCGTCGCCAGGTGATCCGCCCGCTGCGCAAGCCGCTGGTAGTGCTGACCCCGAAATCGCTGCTGCGTCACAAATTGGCCATCTCGACCCTGGAAGATCTGGCGGATGGTTCGTTCCAGACCGTGATTCCAGAGATCGATACGCTGGACGCGGCCAAGGTCACTCGCCTGATCCTGTGCAGCGGCAAGGTCTACTACGACCTGCTGGAAAAACGCCGTGCCGAAGGCCGCGAAGACATCGCCATCGTGCGTATCGAGCAGCTTTACCCGTTCCCGGAAGATGACCTCATGGAGATCATCGCGCCTTACACCAACCTCACCAATGTGGTGTGGTGTCAGGAAGAACCGATGAACCAGGGCGCTTGGTACAGCAGCCAGCATCACCTGCGCCGCAGCATCGGTAACCACAACAAGGCCCTGGGCCTGGAATACGCCGGCCGTGATGCTTCCGCTGCACCTGCGTGTGGTTATGCGTCGATGCACGCCGAGCAGCAGGAAAAACTGCTGCAAGATGCTTTCACTGTTTAACGCCTTCGCGCTGACTGAAACCGAATTTTAAGGACCCACAGATAATGGCTATCGAAATCAAAGCCCCGTCATTCCCGGAATCGGTTGCCGATGGCACCGTTGCCACCTGGCACAAGAAACCAGGTGAGGCCGTCAAGCGTGACGACCTGATCGTCGACATCGAGACCGACAAAGTCGTGCTGGAAGTGTTGGCCGAAGCTGACGGCGTGCTGGGCGCAATCGTTGCCGAAGAGGGCGCTACCGTTCTGTCGAACCAGGTACTCGGCTCGATCGAAGAGGGCAGCGCTGCCGCTGCTCCTGCTGCCGCTGCTGCACCGGCCGCTGCCTCGGCACCTGCTGCCGCTCCGGCTGCGGGTGGCGAAGATCCAATCGCTGCACCGGCTGCTCGCCAGTTGGCCGAAGAAAACGGCATCAACCTGGCTTCCATCAAAGGCACCGGCAAAGACGGCCGTGTGACCAAGGAAGATGTGGTCGCTGCTGTTGAAGCCAAGAAAAACGCTCCGGCTGCCGCGCCTGCCAAGGCTGCTGCCCCGGCTGCCGCTGCGCCTGTGTTCGCTGCCGGCGACCGCACCGAGAAGCGTGTACCGATGACCCGCGTGCGTGCCACCGTGGCCAAGCGCCTGGTTGAAGCACAGTCGAACATGGCGATGCTGACCACTTTCAACGAAGTCGACATGACCGAAGTCATGGCCCTGCGTTCGAAGTACAAGGATCTGTTCGAGAAGTCCCACAACGGCGTACGCCTGGGCTTCATGTCGTTCTTCGTGAAAGCGGCCACCGAAGCGCTGAAACGCTTCCCGGCAGTCAACGCTTCCATCGACGGCGGCGACATCGTTTACCACGGTTATGCAGACGTCGGCGTTGCCGTGTCCAGCGACCGTGGCCTGGTGGTTCCGGTCCTGCGTAACGCCGAACTGATGAGCCTGGCCGAAATCGAAGGCGGCATCGCCGGCTTCGGCAAGAAAGCCCGTGACGGCAAGCTGACCATCGACGAGATGACCGGTGGTACCTTCACCATCACCAACGGTGGTACCTTCGGTTCGATGATGTCGACGCCGATCGTTAACCCGCCACAAGCCGCGATCCTGGGCATGCACAACATCATCCAGCGTCCGATGGCCATCAACGGCCAAGTCGTGATCCGCCCAATGATGTACCTGGCGCTGTCTTACGATCACCGCCTGATCGATGGTAAAGAAGCCGTGACTTTCCTGGTGACCATCAAGAACCTGCTGGAAGACCCGGCTCGTCTGCTGCTGGATATCTGATAGAAGCAGCTGCAGGTCTCAAGTGACAGATTGCCGGATAAGGCAGTTGGGCTTGGGGCTTGCGGCTTGAAAGCTTGCTGCTAAATAGAGGAACTATTTTCATGTCGCAGAAATTTGACGTTGTAGTGATTGGTGCGGGTCCTGGCGGCTACGTCGCCGCCATCAAGGCCGCACAACTGGGCCTCTCGACTGCTTGCATTGAAAAATACACCGACAAGGAAGGCAAACTGGCACTGGGCGGTACTTGCCTGAACGTCGGTTGCATTCCTTCCAAGGCGCTGCTGGACAGCTCCTGGAAATTCCACGAAGCCCAGGACGGCTTCGCGATCCACGGCATCAACCATGCCGGCGTGACCATGGACGTGCCAGCAATGGTCGGCCGTAAAGCCAACATCGTTAAAGGCCTGACTTCCGGCGTTGCGACCTTGTTCAAGGCCAACGGCGTGACTTCCCTGCAAGGCCACGGCAAACTGCTGGCCGGCAAGAAAGTTGAAATCACCAAGCCGGACGGCTCGGTAGAAATCATCGAAGCCGAGAACGTGATCCTGGCCCCAGGTTCGCGTCCAATCGACATTCCACCGGCTCCGGTTGACCAGAACGTGATCGTTGATTCGACCGGCGCCCTGGAATTCCAGGCCGTGCCTAAGCGCCTGGGCGTGATCGGCGCTGGCGTCATCGGCCTGGAACTGGGTTCGGTCTGGTCCCGCCTGGGTTCCGAAGTGACCGTGCTGGAAGCCCTGGACACGTTCCTGCTGGCTGCCGACACCGCAGTGTCCAAGGAAGCGCTGAAAACCCTGACCAAACAAGGTCTGGACATCAAGCTGGGCGCTCGCGTGACCGGCTCTAAGGTCAATGGCGAAGAAGTCGTCGTGACCTACACCGACAAGGATGGCGAACAGACCATCACTTTCGACAAGCTGATCGTGGCCGTTGGTCGCCGTCCAGTGACCACCGACCTGCTGGCTTCCGACAGCGGCGTGAACATCGACGAGCGTGGCTTCATCCACGTTGACGATCACTGCGCTACCACCGTTCCGGGCGTCTACGCCATTGGCGACGTGGTTCGCGGCATGATGCTCGCGCACAAGGCTTCCGAAGAAGGCATCATGGTTGTCGAGCGCATCAAGGGTCACAAGACCCAGATGAACTACGACCTGATCCCATCGGTTATCTACACCCACCCGGAAATTGCATGGGTCGGCAAGAACGAACAGCAGTTGAAAGCTGAAGGCGTTGAAGTTAACGTCGGCACCTTCCCGTTCGCCGCTTCTGGCCGTGCCATGGCAGCCAACGACACCGGTGGTTTTGTCAAAGTCATCGCTGATGCCAAGACTGACCGCGTATTGGGCGTCCACGTGATTGGCCCAGGCGCAGCAGAACTGGTTCAGCAGGGCGCGATCGGTATGGAATTCGGCACCAGTGCCGAGGACATCGGCATGATGGTCTTCTCCCATCCGACCCTGTCCGAAGCGCTGCACGAAGCCGCGTTGGCAGTGAATGGCCATGCCATCCACATCGCCAACAAGAAGAAGCGCTAAGCGAGATAATAAGAAACCACGGCGGAGTTGCCCGTCGTGAGCCTTGCGCGCAAGACTCACCGCGGAATATCCGCTGGACGCAGTCTTGCGCAGCTTTACGGGCCTTGAGCCCCGCAAGTTGCGCAAGCAGCAGTCACAGGTGGCGCGGCACTCATAATGAGCGCAGCGCCGAATGCGCAGTACCTAACGAAGACGGTAAAAAGCATGAATCTTCACGAGTATCAGGGTAAGCAGCTGTTCGCTGAATACGGCCTGCCAGTTTCCAAGGGCTACGCAGTAGACACCCCGGAAGCAGCAGCAGAAGCTTGCGACAAAATCGGCGGCACCGAGTGGGTTGTCAAAGCCCAGGTCCACGCTGGTGGTCGCGGTAAAGCGGGCGGCGTTAAGCTGGTTCGCAGCAAAGAAGACGCCAAGGCCTTCGCACAGCAGTGGCTGGGCAAGCGTCTGGTGACTTACCAGACTGATGCCAATGGCCAGCCAGTCACCAAGATCCTGGTTGAATCGTGCACTGATATCGCTAAAGAGCTGTACCTGGGCGCTGTCGTTGACCGTTCGAGCCGTCGCATCGTGTTCATGGCTTCCACCGAAGGTGGCGTGGACATCGAGAAGATCGCTCACGAAACCCCAGAAAAAATTCTGAAAGCCACTATCGACCCACTGGTTGGCGCCCAGCCATTCCAGGGTCGCGAGCTGGCTTTCCAGCTGGGCCTGGAAGGCAAGCAAGTTGCCCAGTTCGCCAAGATCTTCGTAGGTCTGGCCAAACTGTTCCAGGATCACGATCTGGCCCTGCTGGAAGTGAACCCGCTGGTGATCAAGGCTGACGGCGATCTGCACTGCCTCGACGCCAAGATCAACATCGACGCCAACGCCATGTACCGTCAGCCTAAGCTGAAGACTTTCCACGATCCGTCGCAAGACGATCCGCGCGAAGCGCACGCTGCCAAGTTCGAACTGAACTACGTAGCCCTGGAAGGTAACATCGGTTGCATGGTCAACGGTGCCGGCCTGGCCATGGGTACCATGGACATCGTCAACCTGCATGGCGGCAAACCAGCCAACTTCCTCGACGTGGGCGGTGGTGCTACCAAGGAACGCGTAACCGAAGCCTTCAAGATCATCCTGTCCGACTCCAACGTCGCTGCAGTACTGGTCAACATCTTCGGCGGCATCGTTCGTTGCGACATGATTGCCGAAGGCATCATCGGCGCAGTGAAAGAAGTCGGCGTTAAAATCCCGGTTGTTGTTCGCCTTGAAGGCAACAACGCTGAACTGGGCGCTAAAGTACTGGCAGAAAGCGGTTTGAACATCATCGCGGCTACCAGCCTGACCGACGCTGCTCAACAAGTTGTCAAAGCTGCGGAGGGCAAATAATGAGCGTCCTGATCAATAAAGACACCAAAGTTATCTGCCAGGGTATTACCGGTTCGCAAGGTAGTTTCCACACCCAGCAAGCCATCGAATACGGCACCAAGATGGTTGGCGGCGTAACCCCGGGCAAAGGCGGCACCGAGCACCTGGGCCTGCCAGTGTTCAACACCGTGAAAGACGCTGTAGCTGCCACTGGCGCCACCGCCAGCGTGATCTACGTTCCAGCTCCTTTCTGCAAGGACTCGATCCTGGAAGCGGCATTCGGCGGCATCAAGCTGATCGTGTGCATCACCGAAGGCATTCCTACCCTGGACATGCTGGACGCTAAAGTTAAGTGCGACGAGCTGGGCGTAGTCCTGATCGGCCCTAACTGCCCAGGCGTGATCACTCCAGGCGAATGCAAGATCGGCATCATGCCAGGTCACATTCACTTGCCAGGTAAAGTCGGTATCGTTTCCCGTTCCGGCACCCTGACCTACGAAGCTGTGAAGCAAACTACTGACGCCGGTTTCGGTCAGTCGACTTGCGTCGGCATCGGCGGTGACCCGATCCCGGGCTCCAACTTCATCGATATCCTGAAGCTGTTCCAGGAAGACCCGAAGACCGAAGCGATCGTGATGATCGGTGAGATCGGCGGTTCGGCTGAAGAAGAAGCGGCTGCCTACATCAAGGCACACGTGACCAAGCCGGTTGTTTCCTACATCGCTGGTGTGACTGCCCCTGCGGGCAAGCGCATGGGCCATGCTGGCGCAATCATCTCTGGCGGCAAAGGCACTGCAGACGAGAAATTCGCTGCACTGCAAGACGCAGGCGTTAAAACCGTGCGTTCGCTGGCAGACATCGGCAAGGCCTTGGCCGAGCTGACCGGTTGGGCTGTCAAGTAAGCCTCGCGCTTAGCTGACGCTTTACCAACAAAGGCCACCTTCGGGTGGCCTTTGTGCATTCTGCAGATTGTTGACGATTCAAATGTGGGAGGGGGCTTGACCCGATTGCAGTGCATCAGCCAGCTGATGTGGGACTGACGCACCGCTATCGGGAGCAAGCCCCCTCCCACAATTTTGTTTGTATTGCCAAATTAAGTATGAAAACGCGACATCGAGATGTCGCTTATCGGACAGCACGCCCCGCAACAGTGCGTTTGTCAGGCTAATTCTGTACCCTAGCCGCCTCTTTATGCGTCCGCCTCCCAAAAGGAAGCTGCGCGCTAGATCGGTCGGTGCCCATAAGGGCCGGCAGCATTTCCCTCATCCATAGGGAATCCCTCTCTAAATTCCGATTCAGTAGTGTGGTATTTCCTCAAATGAAAGTGTTGAAAAGCCAGGACATCCTGGCGTTGGGCTTCATGACCTTCGCCCTGTTCGTGGGCGCCGGCAACATCATCTTCCCGCCTATCGTTGGTTTGCAGTCCGGGCCTCATGTCTGGATGGCGGCGCTGGGCTTCCTGATCACCGCCGTTGGCCTGCCGGTGGTCACCGTGATCGCCCTGGCCAAGGTCGGTGGCGGCATGGACGCGCTGAGCAGCCCGATCGGCAAGATCGCCGGTGGCCTGCTCGCGGCGGCGGCGTATCTGGCGGTAGGGCCGCTGTTCGCCACCCCGCGTACCGCGACCGTGTCGTTTGAAGTGGGCCTGGCGCCGCTGACCGGCGAAAGCCCGCTGGCACTGTTCCTCTACAGCTCGGTGTATTTCCTGGTGGTGTTCTTTGTCTCCCTGTACCCAGGCCGACTGCTGGACACCGTGGGTCGCTTCCTGGCGCCGCTGAAGATCATCGCCCTGGCCATCCTCGGCATTGCCGCGTTTGCCCTGCCGGCAGGTGAGGTGGGTGTCGCCACCCCGGAATACGTCGCCGCACCGTTTTCCCAGGGCTTTATCAATGGCTACCTGACCATGGATACCCTGGGGGCGCTGGTGTTTGGCATTGTGATCGTCAATGCGATCCGTTCCCGTGGTGTCGAATCGCCCAAGCTGATCACCCGCTACGCGATCATTGCCGGGTTGATTGCCGGCGTCGGTTTGGCGCTGGTGTATGTCAGCCTGTTCCGCCTCGGGTCGGGCAGCCATGAAGTCGCTGCCGGCGCTGCCAATGGCGCCGCAGTGCTGCACGCTTATGTTCAGCACACCTTCGGTTCCCTGGGCAGTGGGTTCCTGGCTGTATTGATCTCCCTGGCATGCCTGGTCACTGCCGTCGGCCTGACCTGCGCATGTGCCGAGTACTTCAGCAAAATCCTGCCGCTGTCCTACAAGACCCTGGTAGTGATCCTGGCGCTGTTCTCGCTGTTCGTGTCGAACCTGGGCCTGACCAAGCTGATTGCGTTCTCGATCCCGGTACTCACCGCGATCTACCCGCCGTGCATCGTGCTGGTGGCCTTGAGCTTCTGCAAAGACTTCTGGCAGGAACAGGGCCGTATCGTCGGGCCGGTGATGCTGGTGTCGTTCATCTTTGGTTGCATCGACGCGCTCAAGGGCGCAGGCCTGGCAGGCTGGATGCCTTCGCAGCTGGCGAACCTGCCGCTGAGCGAGCAAGGCCTGGCGTGGCTGGTGCCGTCGGTGATGACGCTGGTTGTGGCGGTCGTCATTGATCGCATGCTGGGTAAGCGCAGCGAAGCCATCGCATAACAAGCGGGTTTCATGCAGTACGGAAATGCCTCGTATCAATCGATACGGGGCATTTTTTTTGAGCGCAAGGCAGTGTCTTTTTCTTTGCGCTAACGTCGAACAGACGCAAAAAGTTTCTCAATCTTCTTTCTGCAAGGACCCGCATGTCGTTCGTCGAAGCCAATCAGATCCACCTGCTTGCCGCCCTCTGGTTCATCCTGTGCTGGGGCGGCTACACCCGTTATGCCACCTGGAAAGCCCGAGACACCGCGTGCCTGGCCAGCGTGCTGCATTTGTATCGCGAGGACTGGATGCGCCGCATGCTGCTGCGTGACAACCGCATCGCCGACGCCAGCGTAATCGGCAATCTGGAGCGTAATGCCTCATTCTTCGCCTCCAGCACCTTGATCATCCTCGCCGGCATTCTCACGGTGCTGGGGGCTTCCGAGCGGGCGGTGTCATTGCTGGCGGACATACCCATGGTGCAGCAGGCCTCCCAGGGCATGTCGGAGATCAAGCTGCTCTGCCTGGCGCTGGTCTTTGTCTATGCCTTCTTCACCTTCAGTTGGTGCATGCGCCAGTACAACTTTGCCGCGGTGCTGGTCGGGTCGGCACCGATGATCGGTGAACGGCATGTGTCGGAGCAGGAGCGCAAGGCGTTTGCCCTGCGTGCGGCGCGGGTGATCTCCATGGCCGCCAACCAGTTCAACTTTGGCCTGCGTTCTTATTACTTCGGCATGACCATGCTGGCGTGGTTCGTCAGCCCCTGGTTGTTCATGTTGATGAGTGCCGGGGTGGTGTTTGTGTTGTATCGCCGGGAGTTTCATTCCGACGTACTGCAAGTGATGGTGTATACGCAGACGGATACACCGATGCCTGAGCCCGCCAAAGAGGAGATTTAATGCGTGACGCGCTGAGTTAAAAACAACAGGCAAAGTAAAGCCCGCTATATAAGCGGGCTTTCTTTTTGCAGCGAAGCTATTTCATGCTGCGGTATCAGGAACCGGTGGCAGGAGTAGCTGGTGCTGCTTCTTTTGCGGCGGCTTCGTTCGATTCAGCCTGAGCTTTGGCAGCATCGGCGTTTTCTTTCGCAGCGTCGTTCACTTTATCCTGAGCTTTCGCCATGTCTTTTTGAGCTTGCTCAGAATGCGCTGCGGCATCTTGGGCTTTGTCTTCGGATTTCTTGTCGCAAGCAGCGAGACCGAGGGCAGCGGCCAACATCATGGAAATAGCTAAAGTCTTACGCATGGGGTGTTTCTCCTTAGTGAAGATATCTACTGGCCTTTCGAGCATGGCCGTTCAGCATTAGTTCCTTTTATTCCACAGATATATAAACAACGACCTCAAAGGAACTTTCGCCCGCACCGTCTATTTCGCCCATCAACACTAATAAGAGTCTGCAACGAATGACCGAAAATCCCTTGTTAGAGCGCGCGACGCGCTTTGTCTCGGCCTTGCGCCATTGTCAGGTGCTGGGTATCAGCGTTCATCATGCCAGCGAGGAGGGCATCACGTTGGCCATGCCTTACGCCCCGCAGTTGGTGGGTGATCCCCAGACCGGCGTGATCCACGGTGGCGCGTTGACATCCTTGATGGATACCGCCTGCGGCATGGCCACCCTGTGTGTCCTGCCGGAGTTCGAGGTGTGCCCGACCCTGGACCTGCGTGTCGACTATATGCATCCCGCCGAGCCGCATAAGCCGGTATATGGTTTCGCCCAATGCTACCGGGTGACCACCGACGTGATCTTCACCCGTGGTTTTGCCTACCAGGACGATCCGCAACAACCCATCGCCCATGTGGTGGGCACTTTCATGCGCATGGGCAAGCGTCTCAAGGGCACCCACGGGTTGGGGCGCGCGATCAAGGGAGAGCAGGCATGACCCATCGATTCAAGACCCGCCTGGAACAGGCTCATCAGCGCGGCAACTACGAGGCGCTGCTGGACCTGATTCCCTACGCCAAACTGATCGGTATCGAATGCACCCGGCTGGGGGATGAATTGCTGTTTCGCCTGCCGGCCCACAAGGACAATATTGGTAACCCCATATTGCCGGCGCTTCACGGCGGGGTGATTGCCGGCTTCATGGAACTGGCAGCGGCGTTGCACCTGCTGGTGTTTACCGGAGCGCCGGGCCTCCCGAAAATCATCGATTTCTCCCTCGATTACCTGCGCGCCGGCCAGTTTCGCGACACTTACGCCAAATGCCAGGTGTGGCGCCAGGGCCGACGGGTGGCGAATGTGGCGATCACCGCCTGGCAAACCACCGCCGCCGAGCCCATCGCCACCGCCCGTGCGCATTTCAAGATCGAGGACGTGGTCCGCCCTTGAAATCCTGCTCTTAGCCCCCAACTTTGATGACAACCCGCCGCCAACCCTTCAGGGCGCGGCCACTGCCATCCAATTGGAGTTTGATGACCATGAGTGTGGAAACTCAAAAGGAAACCCTGGGCTTCCAGACCGAGGTGAAGCAACTGCTGCACCTCATGATCCATTCGCTGTATTCCAACAAGGAAATCTTCCTTCGCGAATTGATCTCGAACGCCTCTGACGCTGTCGACAAATTACGTTTCGAAGCCCTGTCCAAGCCTGAACTGCTGGAAGGCGGCGCGGAACTGAAAATCCGTGTGAGCTTCGACAAAGACGCCAATACCGTCACCCTCGAAGACAACGGTATCGGCATGAGCCGTGAAGATGCGATCACCCACCTGGGGACCATCGCCAAATCCGGTACCGCCGACTTCATGAAAAACCTGTCCGGCGACCAGAAGAAAGATTCGCACCTGATCGGCCAGTTCGGTGTGGGCTTCTACTCGGCCTTCATCGTGGCCGACAAGGTTGAAGTGTTCAGCCGTCGTGCCGGCCTTGACGCCAGCGAAGGCGTGCACTGGGCTTCCAAGGGCGAGGGCGAATTTGAAATCGCCACCATCGACAAGGCTGACCGTGGTACCCGCATCGTCCTGCACCTCAAA
Organism: Pseudomonas sp. JV449; assembly: GCF_032424295.1. Taxonomy (NCBI): domain Bacteria; kingdom Pseudomonadati; phylum Pseudomonadota; class Gammaproteobacteria; order Pseudomonadales; family Pseudomonadaceae; genus Pseudomonas; species Pseudomonas sp. JV449. Next base: position 118,392 of record NZ_VYKD01000007.1, read on the forward strand.
TCCGGTGAAGACGAGTTCGCCGACGGCTGGCGCCTGCGCAATATCATCAAGAAGTACTCCGACCATATTGCCTTGCCGATCGAGCTGCCGAAAGAACAAGCGGCTGCCGAAGGTGAAGAGAAGCCTGCCCAGGAATGGGAAACCGTCAACCGCGCCAGTGCCCTGTGGACCCGTCCGCGTACCGATATCAAGGACGAGGAATACCAGGAGTTCTACAAGCATATCGGCCACGACTACGAAAACCCGCTGAGCTGGAGCCATAACAAGGTCGAAGGCAAGCTGGAATACAGCTCGCTGCTCTACGTGCCGGCCCGTGCGCCGTTCGACCTGTACCAGCGTGAAGCGCCAAAAGGCCTGAAGCTCTACGTGCAGCGCGTGTTCGTGATGGACCAGGCGGAGTCGTTCCTGCCGCTGTACCTGCGCTTTATCAAGGGTGTGGTCGACTCCAATGACCTGTCGCTGAACGTGTCGCGGGAAATCCTGCAAAAAGACCCGATCATCGATTCCATGAAGTCGGCGCTGACCAAGCGCGTACTCGACATGCTGGAAAAACTGGCGAAGAACGAGCCAGAGCAATACAAGGGTTTCTGGAAAAACTTCGGCCAGGTCATGAAAGAAGGCCCGGCGGAAGATTTTGCCAACAAGGAAAAAATCGCCGGTCTGCTGCGCTTTGCTTCCACCCAGGGTGAAGAGGGCGAGCAGGTGGTGTCCCTGGCCGAGTACCTGGCACGTGCCAAGGAAGGCCAGGACAAGATTTACTACCTCACCGGCGAAACCTACGCACAGGTCAAGAACAGCCCGCACCTGGAAGTCTTCCGTAAGAAAGGCATCGAAGTGCTGCTGCTGACCGACCGTATCGATGAGTGGCTGATGAGCTACCTCAACGAGTTCGACGGCAAATCCTTTGTCGACGTGGCCCGTGGCGACCTGGACCTGGGTAACCTGGACTCCGAGGAAGAGAAGAAAGAAGCCGAGGAGGTCGCCAAGGCCAAAGAAGGCCTGGTTGAGCGGATCAAGGCGTCCCTGGGCGATGCCGTCAGCGAAGTGCGGGTTTCCCACCGTCTGACCGATTCCCCGGCGATCCTGGCCATCGGCGAGCAGGACCTGGGCATGCAGATGCGCCAGATCCTCGAAGCCAGCGGCCAGAAGGTCCCGGACTCCAAGCCGATCTTCGAATTCAACCCGGCTCACCCGTTGATCGAGAAACTCGACGGCGAGCAGAGCGAAGAGCGCTTTGGCGACCTGTCCCACATCCTTTTCGACCAGGCGGCCCTGGCCGCTGGCGACAGCCTCAAGGACCCGGCCGCCTACGTGCGCCGACTGAACAAGCTGTTGGTTGAACTGTCGGTTTGATACCGTTGTAGAAAAACCCGCTTCGGCGGGTTTTTTCGTTTGTAGGAGCGAGCTTGCTCGCGAAAAAACTGCGGGCGGCGCTGGGTGTCAGGTTGCCCGCGTGATCGTTGAGGTTCTTCGCGAGCAAGCTCGCACCTACAGCCTATTTCCGTTCTAGTGATCTTCAACTGGAGAAAATGATGAGCCAAGTCACTGTGCGTTCCGTGGTCTATCAGATTGATGGCCAGTCTTATGAAAGCCGCCTGGCGTTCGATGCCAGCCAAAAGAACCCGCTGCCCGGCCTGCTGATGGCGCCGAACTGGATGGGGGTGAGTGCGGGTGCCGAGGAGATCGCCAAGAGCGTTGCCGCCAAGGGCTACGTGGTGCTGATCGCCGACCTCTACGGGCAAACCGTGCGCCCGTCGAATGGCGATGAAGCCGGCGCCGCAATGATGCCGTTGAAGAATGATCGCCCGTTGCTGAACAAGCGCATGCAGGCTGCCCTTGAGCAGCTGCAGGGCCAGACCGAAGCGGCAGTGGACACCTCGAAGCTGGCCACCTTTGGTTTCTGCTTCGGCGGTTGCTGCTCCCTGGAGCTGGCACGTACCGGTGCGCCATTGAAGGCTGCCGTATCGTTCCACGGCACCCTCGACACGCCGAACCCGGCAGACGCGAAAAACATCAAGGGTCCAGTGCTGGTACTGCACGGTGCTTCCGACCCGTTGGTGCCGAAAGAGCAACTGCCGGCGTTCGAAGATGAAATGAACGCGGCCGGCGTGGATTGGCAATTGCTGAGCTACGGCGGTGCGGTGCATTCCTTCACTGACCCGGATACCAATGTGCCGGGCAAGATGATGTATGACGCCAAGACCGCTGCACGGGCGTTCCGGTCGATGCATAACTTGCTGGATGAAGTGTTCAAGGGCTGAATCTTCAGCGCCTGTTCCGGCGTCATCGGGGGCTTGCCCCCGATAGCTATCTCACCGGCAACTCAATTCTTTCAGTTTCACCCGGCACCGTCGGCCAATCCCCAGCGGCCCAGCGTTGCCTGGCCTGCTCGATCTTCAACGGATCGCTCGCGACAAAATTCCAATTGATCCGCCGTGGCCCATCCAGCGGTGCTCCGCCAAACACCACCAACTGGCAATCGCTCTCGGCGAACAGGGTCATTGCCTGCCCGGCCGGCAATACCACCAGGCTGTGCACCTCAAGCCGCTCACCCTCCAACTGGGCTTCACCCTCCAGCACATACACCGCGCGTTCCTCGTGCTCGTCAGGAATCAGCAGGGTCGTGGCCGTTTGCATGTGTACATCTGCATACAACGTAGGCGACAGCACCGGCACCGGTGATTTGAGGCAGAAGCCACTGCCGGCGATCAGGCGAATCCGCACGCCCAGGTTGTCACTCACCGGCAGGCTCGCTGCAGGGTGATGGCTGTAGTGTCCCGGCCCCGCTTCGTGGTCCTTGGGCGACGCCAGCCACACTTGCAGGCCATGCATGCTGAAACCGTGGGCCTTGAGTGCCTCGGGTGTGCGCTCGACATGGGCGATTGCACCGCCTGCAGTCATCCAGCTGACATCACCGGCCTCTACCACTTGATCCGACCCCAGGCTGTCCTTGTGCTGCAGTGCGCCTTCGAACAGATAGGTGAGGGTGGACAGGCCGATATGCGGGTGCTGGCGGATGTTCATGCCGCTGCCCGGTGCATAGCGGGTAGGCAGCATATGGTCGAAAAACACAAAGGGCCCGACGCTGCGACATTCCCGCGAGGGCAGCGGGCGCAGGATCGGCTGGCCTTCGACATCTTCGGGGCGTGGGCGGATCACGGTGAGGGTGGTCATGGTGCGTCCCAGTCTGAGCGGGTTGTAGGGTAATGAGCATAACCCGCTCGACGGGAGGTTGCCGCTATTGGCTGAACGCGCCTTCAGAGAGGCGGGTTTCGATGGTGACCTCGGCGGTGGTCATCAGCTTGTGTACCGGGCAGCGATCGGCCACACGGTGCAGCTCGTCGCGCTGTTCGTCGGTGAGTACGCCCTTGAGCGTCAGCTTGACGTTGAGCCTGTATTTGCCCTTTTGCTCTTCGCTGGCGTCGTGGGTGACTTCCACGGTCACGCCGGTCAGGGGGATGTCTTTTTTCTGGGCATAGAGCTTGACGGTCAGCGCCTTGCACGATGCCAGCGCGGCGTCGAAGTAATCGTGGGGGGAGGGCGCCGAGTCGTCACCACCCAGGCTCTTGGGCAGGTCGGTAAACAGCTCGTGGTTATTGATATTGACGCTGTGGCGGAAGTTGTCGGCGTTCAGCGTATTGACGGTAACAGGCATGGCAAACCTCACGGGTTGGCAGAAGGAAGGTCATGCAGTTATAGAGCATGCTGGCACGGGGGTGTTCCACATTTTTTTGCCGGCTGAACCCCGGTACGACACGCAAGGTCTACCGGTATTCGCCCTTATCGAGGTTATACCGTGCCCTTGACCCGCTTGAGTCTCGCCCTGTTGCTCGCCGCCAACAGTCTTGCCGCGCAGACTCGCGACTATGCCTACAGCGATGCCCACCTGCATTACGTGGATTTCTTCCAGGAAACGGCGGGGATGGACACGTTGCTCAAGGCGATGGCAGAAAATCGCATCGAGCATGTCATGATTTCCGGCATTCCCGTCGCAAAGAAATGGCACGAAGACGAGCCCAAGCGCCCGCGCTACTACACCGGTGATGACGCGGATGCCTATTGGTACAGCGCCACGGACGTGATTGTTGCCGCAGCGGTAAATAAACTGACACCTGAACAGCGCCAGCACTTTCATCCATTTCTGTCCGGCTTCAACCCCAATGACAAGAATTCGGATGCCCATATCCAGCGCATGCTCGACCTCAACCCGGGGCTGTGGCAGGGCATCGGTGAAGTGTTTACCCGTCACGACGACCTTACCGCCCTCACATCGGGGGATACCCCGCGCGCCAACAACGAGGCCATGACGCGTATCTATCACCTGGCGGCGGAAAACGACTTGCCGGTGATGCTGCACTCCAACATCACCTCCAAGCGCGAGCGTAACCCGCTGTACCTCGCCGAAGTGGAAGAGCCGCTGCGCAACCACCCGCACACCCGCTTTATCTGGGCTCACGCCGGCACCAGCAAGGAAATTCACCGCCACCAGGTGCAAATGGACTTTTTGCTACCCACCTTGAACCGTATGCTCGAGGCTTACCCCAACCTGTATATCGACCTGTCCTGGAGCATGCTCACGCCGTACTTGCTGGATGATGGGGGCAAGCCTCGGCCGGAGTGGGTAACGCTGGTGGAGCGCTTCCCGGAGCGCTTTATGCTGGGTTCGGATGTCGTCGGGCGTTTCAACAAGCTGGGTGAGGAAATGCACCGCTTTGATGTCTTCCTTGATGCATTGCCTGAAGACGTTGCCCGCAAAGTGGCGAGGGACAACTTCCTGGCCATCCTGCCTAAACCTCGCGGCGATGAGGGTGCGCGTTGATATTGCGTTTTCGTCTCACGCAAATGCGGTTGCGGTCTCAAATCCCGTCGCCCATAAAAAAGCCCCGAACCAGTCGGGGCTTTTCATGTGATCAACCTGCGGGGCTCACTTACCCTGCCAGCGTTTCAGGACCAGGGTGGCGTTAGTGCCACCGAAGCCGAAGCTGTTGCTCATCACGGTGTCGACTTTGACGTTTTCAACCGTCTTGGTCAGGATCGGCATATCGGCGACGACCGGGTCGATCTCGTCGATGTTGGCCGAACCGGCCATGAAGTTGCCTTCCATCATCAGCAGGCAGTAGATCGCTTCGTGAACGCCGGCGGCGCCCAGGGAGTGACCCGACAGGCTCTTGGTGGAGCTGATTTTCGGAGCCTTGTCGCCGAATACCGCGCGTACACCTTCCATTTCCTTGGCGTCGCCGACCGGAGTCGAGGTGCCGTGGGTGTTCAGGTAGTCGATCGGGGTATCCACGGTGGACATGGCCATCTGCATGCAACGGATGGCGCCTTCACCGCTTGGCGCAACCATGTCGTAGCCATCGGAAGTGGCGCCGTAGCCGACGATTTCCGCGTAGATCTTGGCGCCACGGGCCAGGGCGTGCTCCAGCTCCTCGACCACCACCATGCCGCCACCGCCGGCGATGACGAAACCGTCACGCTTGGCATCGTAGGCGCGGGAGGCCTTTTCCGGGGTTTCGTTGTACTGGGTGGACAGGGCGCCCATGGCGTCGAACAGGAACGACTGGCTCCAATGTTCTTCTTCGCCGCCGCCGGCGAACACGATGTCCTGCTTGCCCAGTTGGATCTGCTCGACGGCGGTACCGATGCAGTGTGCACTGGTGGCGCATGCGGAGGAGATCGAGTAGTTCACGCCCTTGATCTGGAACGGCGTGGCCAGGCAGGCCGAAACGGTGCTGCCCATGGTCCGCGTGACACGGTACGGGCCAACGCGCTTCACGCCTTTTTCGCGCAGGATGTCCAGCGCTTCCATCTGGTTGAGGGTCGATGCGCCGCCGGAGCCGGCGATCAGGCCGGTGCGTACGTTCGATACCTGGTCTTCGCTCAGGCCGGAGTCGGCGATGGCGTCTTTCATGGCCAGGTAGGCATAGGCGGCAGCGTGGCCCACGAAGCGATAGATCTTGCGATCGATCAGTTCTTCGAGGGGCAGGTCGATGGAGCCGGAAACCTGGCTACGCAGACCCATTTCGGCATATTCCGGGTTGAAGCGGATGCCAGGGCGACTTGCACGCAGGTTAGCGGTGACGGTCTCTTTGTCATTGCCCAGGCAAGAAACGATGCCCAGACCAGTGATAACGACGCGGCGCATGCGGATAACCCTTAAAAGTTGTCAGTGGAAGTAAATACGCCGACCCGAAGGCCTTCGGCAGTATAGATCTCGCGACCGTCGACAGTCACCGAACCGTCGGCGATGGCCAGGTTCAGCTTGCCCTTGAGGACGCGCTTGATTTGAATGTTGTAGGTGACTTTCTTGGCGGTCGGCAGGACCTGGCCGAAGAACTTCACTTCGCCCGAACCCAGGGCGCGGCCACGGCCTGGCAGGCCTTGCCAGCCCAGGTAGAAGCCGACCAGTTGCCACATGGCGTCGAGGCCCAGGCAGCCAGGCATGACAGGGTCACCTTCGAAGTGACAGGCGAAGAACCACAGGTCCGGGGTGATATCCAGCTCGGCGACCAATTCACCTTTGCCGTACTTGCCACCCTCTTCGCTGATATGGGTGATGCGATCCACCATCAGCATGTTCGGGGCGGGCAGTTGCGCGTTACCTGGGCCGAACAGCTCACCGCGACTGCAGCGCAGCAGGTCTTCCCGAGTAAAGGCGTTTTGTTTGGTCATGCGAGCTCCTCAATAATCCCATGCGGCAGGGTAGGGCAAATCTTCCCGAACCGAATGAAGCGTTCATGCCTCATGTCGGCAGCCTACACATAGACTATTGCGTTGTAGTGAAAGTCACAGCGGCAAGGTACTGAATGTACACTTGTTCACTGAAATTTTAAACCGAGCCTGTTTATGGGCCCGTTCGGGTGCCTAAGACTGCCGCACTTTCGTCTTTCACGCCAGTCGGAGTTGGCTAGTGGCGCGCCGCTATTGCACCCAGCGCTGCAGGATTTGCTGCAGATCCGTGCGTTTGAACGGCTTGGCCAGGTAATCGTTCATTCCAGCCGCAAGGCAGGCTTCCCGGTCGCCCTGCAAGGCGTTGGCCGTCAGGGCGATGATCGGCAGGTCGGCGCAGCCGGGCAGTTGGCGAATCTGCCGGGTGGCTTCATAACCGTCGATCAAGGGCAGGCGACAATCCATCAGGATCGCGGTGAATATCAGGCTCTCGGCACTGCGGATCGCCTCGGCGCCATCGGTGGCCAGGCTGACTTCAAAGCCCAGGCTGCGCAGCATGGCTTCGACCACGGCGCGGTTGACCGGATTGTCCTCCACCAGCAACACATGGCGACCCTCGCCGGCGCTGTGCTTGCCCTCGGCATCCAGGGCGATCGACGGCTGGCTGTGGGGGTCGATGGCCAGCGGGATTTCCAGGGTAAACACCGAGCCACGGCCTTCTTCGCTCTGCGCGCGCAGCGTGCCACCCATGCGTTCGGCCAGGGTACGGGCGATGGGCAGCCCGAGACCGGTACCGCCGTAACGTCTTGAAATGGAACTGTCGGCCTGCTGGAACGCATCGAACATCAATTCCAGGCGCTCGGCGGAAATCCCGATGCCGCTGTCACGCACGGTGCAGGTGAACCACACCAACTCATGGTCGAGCACCTGCCAATGGGGCTCGACGCTGACGGTGCCGTATTCGGTGAACTTCAAGGCATTGCCGATCAGGTTCACCAGGATCTGGCGGATCCGCGTCGGATCGCCCTGTACCCGCAGTGCGTCCATGCCGGGCGGGATCGGCAGCTTGAGCGCCAGCCCGCGCTGCTGGGCGCTGTGCTGGAAGGCCTGGGCGCAACTGTTGATCAGGTCGGCCAGGTTGAAGGGGATATGTTCCAGCTCCAGGGCCGCGCGTTCGATGCGCGAGAAGTCGAGAATGTCGTTGATCACCTTGAGCAAATGCTCGGTGGATTCGGAGGCCAGCGCCGCGTATTCGGTCTGTTCCTCGGTCATGTCGGTGGTTTCCAGCAGTTGTAGCATGCCCAGTACACCGTTCATCGGCGTGCGCAGTTCGTGGCTCATCATGGCCAGGAAGTCTGACTTGGCGTTGTTGGCCCGTTCGGCCTCTTCGCGGGTCTGGATCAACTGGGCCATGGCCTGCTGTTGTTCGCGGCTGGCCTGGTTGAGGCCTTCGGCGAGGTTGTTGATATGCCGCGACAGGTCGCCCAGCTCCGAGTCATCCACAATCGGCAGCGGCGTCTTGTAGTCGCCCTGCTGGATGGCCTTGACCGCATTGCCCATGGCGCTGATCGGTTGCGACAGGCTCGCCGCCAGGCGCCGGGCGAGCAGGAACGTAAACAGCAGGGCGAACAGCGCGAGGATACCGGCCTTGAACAGGATCTCCTGCTGGCGCTGGCTGAAGGCGTCATTGGACATGCCGACGATCACCCGGCCCAGATAGTCCGCGCGGGGGGCCTTGGGTTCGTTAAGGTTGTCCTGGAAAAAGTCGTTGCCCAACTGGATATGCTGCAGGCGGATCGGCGCCTGGAACACTTTGACCGACAGCGCGCGGTCGTGTTTCTCCGCGGGTTGCTCGACGTACACCAGGATATTTTCGCTGCTGTCCTGAATCTCCAGGAAGCGCACATGGGGCGTGGCCAGCGTGGCGCGCAGCAGGCTGTCGAGCACATCGTTGTTGCCCGAGATCACCCCATATTCGGTGGCGGGTGCCAGTTGGTTGGCGATCAATTGGCCGGTGTGGTCCAGTTCCTGGCGCAGGTCCTGGATACGCACGAAGGTGAAGAAGCTGATCAACAGCAACGTCAGCAACAGCGCCGGGCCCAGGGTTATGAGCTGGGTGCGGGTATTGATGTCCCAACGACGACGCAAGGTCATGGGCGTTTTTCTCCTTCGGCCATTCGGGCGGCGACGCTGGCTTCGTCCACCTGTTCGATGCCCAGTGAGCGTGCGACCTGCGCGTTGCCCACGACTTTGAAGTGGTCGGGGTACAGCGCGCGTGGCCAAGCGGCCGGCGGCTGGTCGAGCAAACGATCGAGTACCGCCAGCCAATCGTCCTGGTCGCTGTAGGTGCTGGCGAGGCTGCCGGCGCGCACAAACCCTGCATTGGGCCCGAACAGCGGCAATTGCTGGGCGTAGCTGCTCAGCAGCAGGTTTTTAGCGGTCTTCGGGTTGTACAGCTGCGGGTCATCGAGGCCGAGCAGCACGTCGCTGTTCCTGAACAGGGTTTGCAGCGGGCGACTGTCGTTAGTGTTGTCCCAGCGCTGCGGCACGATCTCCAACTCCAGGGCCGCCGCGTGCTGGCGCAATTCGGGCAGCAGGAATTCACTGTCGGTGCCGTAGAGCACACCGATGCGCCGTGCCTGGGGCAGGACGCTGCTGATCAGGCGCAGCTGCCGCTCCAGCGGCGGGTCGCTCCACAACAGGCTGACCCGCGCGTGCCGTGAGGCCTCCGGGCGCTGATGGGCTTGTAGCCGACTGATGCGCAGTACCAGCGTCGGCGGCCCTTGGGTATCCCGCAGGCGCCAGTCGAGGCCGGGCAGGTCGAGCAGGATCAGGCGCGTGCCGGCGGGCAGGTGGCTGGGTGCCGGCAAGGCCGCAAGGGACGTGAAGGTGACGCGGTCTTCGGGGCGTTGCCGGGCCAGCGCCTGGGTAAAGGCCTGCACCCCGGCGCCGTCTTCGGCGGCGGTCAGCAGGATCTCGGCGCTCCACGCCGGTGCGCACAGCAACAGGCCGGCCAGCAGCCCGGCAAGTCGCCGCAACTTATAGATAAAGAAGAAGGTCATCCGTGACGAGTCGCCCATCTCAGAACTCCAGCTCCGCGCTGAAGTAGAGTACGTGACGATGGTCGTAAGTGTTGTCGGCCCAGGTGGTGGGCTGGTTATCGAGGCGTTGTTGCAACATGCCGGCCAGCTCCACGTTGGCTTTGCCCAGGGCAATGCGCTTGGCCACCCGCAGGTCGACCCGTTCGAAACGATATTGGTTGAGTGCGTCGTCGCCATAGTAGAACAGCGCGCTGGACCAACCTTGGCCCCATTCGCGCAACCAGCCGGCCGAGCCACTGTTACGCGCGGTCTGTGCTTTGTCCAGTGGGTTGCTGGTGGTGGCGTCGACATACGCGTAAGTCAGCCGCAGGCGGTCGGCGTTGCTCACGCGCCAGTCGAACTGGGACTCGGCGCCGGTGAAGCGTGAGCTGTTGGCGTTGCTGGCAATGTACTGGTTATTGCGCAGCGGCGAGCTGATCATGTCGGTGATTTCGTCGTAGAACACCTTCACGTCCATGTTCAGCCCGATGTCGGCAAAGAAGCCGTTGTAGCCCAGTTCCCGCGAGCGCATCAGTTCTTTGTCGAGGTTGCCCGGGCCCCGCGTCTTCACGAAGTACTGTCCGGAACTCTGCCCATAGGTCGGTGAGCTGAGGTTGGTGACGCGGTAGCTCCAGTTGACATTGTTCTCGAACATGTCCGGCGAACGGATGGCTTCCGAGTACACCGCGCGCAAGCCGTGGCGCGGGTTGATCAAATAGTTGACCGCCACCCTTGGCGTCAGCGAATGGCCGCTCAGGTGCGTGTCTTCGAACATGGCGCCGCCTTGCAGCAGCCAATGTTCACTGGCGCGCCATTCCAACTGGCCGAACAGGCGCCAGGTGGTGTCGTCCAGGGTGCCGTTGAAGTAGGTATCGGAGTCGGCGCGGTCGTAGCGGTAATTCATGCCGCTGACCAGGCGCAGGCTGTCGGACAGGCTGAGGGTGTCCTGGATTTCCACATCGTAGCGGCTTTCGCGGGTGCTCTGGTCGATGTCGCCGCATACGCTCTGGTTGGCGCCGTTGCGCCACTGGTCCAGTACCTGGTTGGCCAAGGCTTGTTCGGCGGCGCTGCCCGGTGGCGCGGTGCCCTGGCTGTAGGTGTCCATATGCCGGGCCAGCCGTTCGGCATAGTTGGGGTTGAGCTGCCACAACTGGGTCAGCTCGGGGCTGAACGAGACCTTGGCGTCACAGGCCTTCCAGATTTGCCGGCGGTCCCACTGCTGGGCCGAGCCTTGGATATACAGGCTGTGCTCTGGGTTGAAATCAAAGTTCCAGCGCAGGGAACCGGCGTAGTCCTTGGCCGTGACATCGGAATTGTCGCCGCCCTCGGTAATCCCGGCGAATACGGGGGTGTAGGTGTAAGGGCGCTGGTTGGTGCCTTCCTTGGCATTCAGTTGCCAGTCGATACTCTGTTGCGCGTTCAAGGTCTGGCTCACTGCCAGGCTGAAGCGGTTGAGGCGACGGCCGTCTCGGCGGTCGGCGCCAACGGCATCGCTGTCAAAGCCATCGTCCTGTTGCCCGGACAGCGACAGGCGCAGATCGCCGGTTTCCCAGCCCACGCCCTGGCTGGCATAAAAGTCATTGATACCGCGCTCACCGCGAATCACCTTCACCCGTGAGCCATGGCTGTTGGCCGGTGAGCGCGTGAGGATATTGACCACTGCCATCAAGGCATTCGCCCCGTAGCTGACGGTGTTGGGACCGCGGAAGACCTCGATGCGCTCGATGTCTTCCATCGCCACCGGAATGTCGCTCCAGTCCACCGTGGCCAGGCCGGCGCGGTACACCGAACGCCCGTCGATCAATACTTGCATGCGGCGCGCATCGCTGGCGCTGGTGCCGTGGTAGTTCACCGCCGCCTGGTTGCCGGTGGTGTAGCCGACCATCATCCCCGGCACCAGGCGCAGCAGCTCGCTGATATCCCTTGCGCCGCTGGCCTTGATCAACTCGCTGTCGATCACGGTCATGCTGCCCGGCACGGCGGCGGCCGATTGCTTGAGGCGCGTGGCGGTCAATACCTGCGGCAGCGGCTGGCTGTCGAGGAACAGGTCGTCAGCCAGCGCAGGTGCACTGCACAACAGCATAAGCAGTAGAGATGAACGGGAAGGAGGGCCCAAATACACGACATGGCCTTGATAGTGACGGATAGCCGTCCATGTTAACCGAGGCGAGGCTATTTGCCAGTCGCCGCCCTTGCAATTCCGTCCCACAGGCGTGGCATTTCCCGACAGGCCCACGATTTGATACGGGGGCTGGCCGCAAGCGGGTCGCCCCGTATAATGCCGCCATCGCCACTGGTATGGATTAACGGATTGCATATGACTGAACAGCGCCCTATTGCGGTCCTGGGAGGCGGAAGTTTTGGTACCGCCGTGGCTAACCTGCTGGCCGAGAACGGTCATGCGGTGCGCCAGTGGATGCGCGATCCCGAGCAGGCCGAGGCCATTCGCGTACACCGCGAAAACCCGCGTTACCTTAAAGGCATCAAGATTCATCCGGCGGTCGAGCCGGTCACCGACCTGTTGGCCACCCTGGCGGACTGCGACCTGTGCTTTGTTGCGCTGCCTTCCAGCGCCTTGCGCGCGGTGCTGGCGCCCCATGCCGAGCGCCTGGCGGGCAAGCTGCTGGTCAGCCTGACCAAGGGCATCGAGGCGCAGACCTTCAAGTTGATGAGCGAAATCCTCGCCGAGATCGCCCCCCAGGCGCGCATTGGCGTGCTGTCCGGGCCGAACCTGGCGCGGGAAGTCGCCGAGCACGCGCTGACCGCCACGGTGATCGCCAGCGAGGATGAGGCGTTGTGCGAGCGCGTCCAGGCGGTGCTGCATGGCCGGACCTTCCGCGTGTACGCCAGTGGCGACCGCTTTGGCGTGGAACTGGGCGGGGCGCTGAAAAACGTCTACGCGATCATCGCCGGCATGGCGGTGGCGCTGGGCATGGGCGAAAACACCAAGAGCATGCTGATTACCCGTGCCCTGGCGGAAATGACCCGCTTCGCGGTGAACCAGGGCGCCAACCCCATGACCTTCCTGGGCCTGGCCGGCGTGGGCGACTTGATCGTCACCTGCTCGTCGCCGAAAAGCCGCAACTACCAGGTGGGTTTCGCCCTGGGCCAGGGCCTGAGCCTGGAAGACGCGGTGACGCGCCTGGGTGAAGTGGCCGAAGGGGTCAACACCCTCAAGGTGCTCAAGGCCAAGGCCCAGGAAGTCGGCGTGTACATGCCGCTGGTCGCCGGGCTGCACGCGATCCTGTTTGAAGGGCGCACCTTGAACCAGGTCATCGAGTTGCTGATGCGGGCCGAGCCCAAAACCGACGTCGACTTTATTTCCACCAGTGGTTTCAACTGAGGAACGCGCCATGAACGATCCAAAAGCAGCCCCCAAGTACGAGTCCATTGTCCTGCGCATCCTGTGGATGCTGGTGTTTGCCCTGGTGTGGCAGGTGGCGCAGTTCCTGCTCGGCGCATTGGTGGTGGTGCAGTTGATCTACCGCCTGGTCTACAGCGCGCCGAACCTCGGCCTGATGAACTTCGGCGACAGCCTCAGCCAGTTTCTTGCCCAGATCGGCCGCTTTGGCAGCTTCCACACCGAGCAGAAGCCCTGGCCGTTCGCCGACTGGCCAACCCCGCGCGCTCCCGAGGGCGAAGCCGCCCACAGCGTGCCGCCGGCGCCGCACCCGGTGCGGGATGAGGAGCCGAAGCTATGAAGGTGTGGGTCTTGCGTCACGGTGAGGCCGAGGCGCATGCCCGCACGGATGCCGAGCGCAACCTCACCGAGCATGGCCGCGCCGAGGTGTTGCGCAGTGCTGCGCACCTGATCGGCCAGCCGCTCAGCGCGATCCTTGCCAGCCCGTACGTGCGGGCGCAGCAAACTGCACAGCTGGTGCGGGACGCGTTGGGTTTTGCGCCGGACATCCGCACGGTGCCTTGGCTCACGCCGGAGGGCAATCCGCTGGAGGTCCTGAGCAAGCTCGACAGTGATGACAACGTGCTGCTGGTCAGTCATCAGCCCCTGGTCGGCAGCTTGATCAGTTTTCTGCAGCATGGCCATCAGCGCCAGCCGCAGCCGATGTCCACCGCCAGCCTGGCAGAGCTTGAGGGCGACTTCCCGCTGGCGGGGTTGATGAGCCTGGTCAGCTTGAAGAATCCGTAGGCTACCGCCAGGCCACAGAGGATCGGGTCTTATGTCCGTCGCTTTTCGTTGGAGCGAGCGCAGCGAGGCAGTTGTGTGGCAGGATTAGGGCCGTAATAAAACCAATAAGGACAATTCCATGAGCTTGTGGCGCACCCAACCGAATATCGAGCAACTCAATGCCGGCCAGAAAAACACCATCGGTGAACTGCTGGACATCCGTTTTGAAAGCTTCGACGAGGAATCCCTCACCGCCAGCATGGTGGTCGACCACCGCACTCACCAGCCCTACGGCCTGCTGCATGGCGGTGCGTCGGTGGTTCTGGCCGAGAGCGTCGGCTCCGTGGCGGCCTATTTGTGCATCGACCCGAGCAAGTTCTATTGCGTGGGCCTGGAGGTCAACGCCAATCACCTGCGCGGTGTGCGCAGCGGGCGGGTGACGGCGGTGGCCAAGGCGATCCATATCGGCCGCACCACCCAGGTCTGGGACATTCGCCTGACCACCGATGACGGCAAGTGCAACTGTGTCTCACGGCTGACCATGGCCGTGGTGCCTTTGGGCGAAACCCCTCCGGCGCGATAGGTGTGGCGTGAGTGTCATCATTCCTGGCAGTTACAGTCATTGCTGTGGGGCTTGGGCCTGGTGACAATCAATCTCGGTTTTTGCAGATGGATCCGCTATGTCGCAGCACGTGTTTTTTGCCCACGCCAATGGCTTCCCCTCGGCCACCTACGGCAAGCTGTTTGCCGCCCTGGCCCCGGAGTATGCGGTGGCTCACTTGCCGCAACACGGTCACGACCCCAGGTTTCCAGTGGACGATAACTGGCAGAACCTGGTGGACGAGTTGATCCATCATCTGGAGCAGCAACCGCAGCCCGTCTGGGGCGTGGGCCACTCCCTGGGTGGCGTGCTGCATTTGCACGCGGCCCTGCGCTGCCCGCAGCTGTATCGCGGGGTAGTGATGCTCGATTCGCCGGTATTGACCCGCGCCGACCGTTGGGTGATCCGCGCCGCCAAGCGCTTCGGTTTTATCGACCGCCTCACGCCGGCCGGCCGTACCCTGGGCCGTCGTGAGGAATTCAGCGACCTGGACGCCGCGCGCAGCTACTTCGCCGGCAAGACCCTGTTCCGAGGCTTCGACCCGGAATGCTTCGACGCCTACCTGCAACACGGCCTGTACCAGGCGGGTGATCGCCTGCGCCTGCGTTTCGACCCGGCCACCGAAATCAGCATCTACCGGGGCGTGCCCCACACCAGTCCCGGCCAGGTGCGCCAATTGAAAGTGCCGCTGGCGGTGGTGCGCGGTCGCCAGAGCCGCGTGGTGATGCGTCACCACGCCAGCGGCGTCGACCGTCTGCCCATGGGCGAAATGCTCACCATGCCCGGCGGCCATATGTTTCCCCTCGAACGCCCCCAGGACACCGCGACCTTGATCAAGACCCTGTTCGCCCGCTGGGAAGCCCGGGAGCGCAGCTGCGCATGAGCACACCCGTCGAAGAGGTTCGCCTGAGCCTGCCGCACATTGAGTTGGCGGCCCATCTGTTTGGCTCCGAGGACGGTTTGCCGGTGATCGCCCTGCATGGCTGGCTGGACAATGCCAACAGCTTTGCACGCCTGGCGCCGAAGCTTGCGGGTTTGCGTATCGTGGCGCTGGACATGGCCGGCCATGGGCATTCGGCGCATCGTCCTACAGGTGCCGGTTATGCCTTGTGGGATTACGTCCACGACGTGCTGCACGTTGCCGAGCAACTGGGCTGGAAACGTTTTGCATTACTCGGCCACTCCCTCGGCGCCATCGTGTCCCTGGTGCTGGCCGGTGCCTTGCCGGAACGGGTGACGCACCTGGGTTTGATTGACGGCGTGATCCCGCCCACTGCCAGCGGTGAGAACGCCGCCGAGCGCCTGGGCATGGCCTTGCAGGCGCAATTGAATCTGCAGGATAAGCGCAAGCCGGTCTACACCACCCTCGACCGGGCGGTTGAGGCGCGTATGAAAGGTCTGGTCGCCGTGAGCCGTGAAGCCGCAGAACTGCTGGCCCAGCGCGGTTTGATGCCGGTGCCGGGCGGTTATACCTGGCGCTCGGACAGTCGCCTGACCCTGGCATCGCCGATGCGCCTGACCGATGAGCAGGCGATGGCTTTCGTGCGCCGCGTGGGTTGCCCTACGCAGTTGGTGGTCGCCGCCGATGGCATGTTGGCGAAACATCCCGAATTGCTTTCCCAGCTACCCTTTACGGTAACCACGTTGCCGGGTGGCCATCATTTACACCTGAATGATGAGCCTGGTGCGGTCCTTGTTGCAGACTGTTTCAATCGGTTCTTCTCCGCGCCTTGACTTGGGGCGGTCAACTGCCGAGGCTGGGCGGATTGAAAGGGAGTCAACCATGAACCAACTCAACACTGCTGCGACCTCTGATGGCCAGGGCTCACCGATCCGATGAGCCTGCGTAAAGGATGTATACGTGCCCTCGGACTGTGCTGTTTCAGCCCCTTGGTGTTCGCCGCCGATGTGCCGGGAAGCCAGGACCTGCCTGCCGTGGCCCGTCAGGTCGACGCACAGATCGTCGATTACCGTCCCGCTGAAGAAAAGGAACGCATCTACCCCATGGGGGCGATCCGCAAGATCAGTGGCCAGTTGCGTTATGAGGGCCAGGCCACCGCCCGTGGGCAAGCCACAGCGATTACCTACGAGCTGCCTGCCGAACACACCTCCAGTGCTGCGTTCACGTCGACGCGCGAAGCGTTGCAGGCCAACGGCGCGCAGTTGTTGTTCTGGTGCCAGGCCCGCGATTGCGGTGAAAGCAGCCTGTGGGCCAACGAAGTGTTCGGTAATGCCAAGCTGGTAGGTGCCGACGGCCAGCAGGAATACCTGCTGCTGCGTCTCGCCGCCCCGCAGGAAAACTCCCTGGTGGCCATCTACGGCATCACCCGAGGCAACCGTCGTGCCTACCTGCATGTGGAGCAGTTGGATGCCGGCGCACCGCTGGGCGACCTGTTGCCCACCTCGGCCACCTTGTTGCGCGAGCTCAAAAGCACCGGTGAGCTGGATTTCCCCGCGCTTGGCGGCGACCCCGACGACACCTGGCTGACCCTGATTTCCCGGGGCTTGAACCTCGATACGACCTTGCGCGTCAGCCTGACCGGCCCGAAAGCCGAAGCCTGGCGCCAGGCTTTGGTCGACAAAGGCGTGCGCGCCGCGCGCCTGGAAACCGGCAGCACTGAAACCAAAGGCCTGCACCTGCATCTGATACGCTGACCGCAACAGGGCGAACGGACCCGTGCCGTTCGCCTAAGCTCTCTTCCTACAGCCTTTTCTAGAGATACCCCATGCTCAATAACGATCGCCTGCTGGTGCAAATCCTGCTGCTGGTGCTGTTTGGTGCCAGCTTCTGGGTGATGGCGCCGTTCTGGTCGGCGCTGTTCTGGGGGGCGGTGCTGGCGTTTGCCAGTTGGCCGCTGATGGTGCTGCTGACCCGCGCGCTGGGTGGCCGTGAATCCCTGGCCGCCGGCATCCTGACCCTGGGCTGGATGTTGCTGGTGGCGGTGCCGCTGGTATGGCTGGGGTTCAATCTCGCGGACCATGTGCGCGATGCCGTGGCGTTGATCAAGGATATTCAGGTCGATGGGCTGCCCGAGGCGCCAGCCTGGTTGGGGGCGATTCCCTTTGTGGGGGAACGCCTGGTCGGCATGTGGAACAGCATCGACGAGCAGGGCGCGGCGCTGATGGTCAGCCTCAAGCCGTACCTGGGGCAGGTGGGCAATTGGCTGTTGGCGCGCAGTGCGCAGATCGGCGGCGGCATCCTCGAACTGACCCTGAGCCTGGTGTTCGTGTTCTTTTTTTATCGTGATGGGCCGCGTCTGGCGATGTTCGTGCATCGCTTGCTGGAACGACTGATCGGTGACCGTGCCGGTTACTACATCGAACTGGTGGCCGGTACGGTGCAGCGGGTGGTCAACGGTGTGATCGGCACTGCCGCCGCCCAGGCCCTGCTGGCACTGATCGGCTTCCTGATCGCCGGCGTGCCGGGTGCGTTGGTGCTGGGGATCGTGACGTTCCTGCTCAGCCTGATCCCGATGGGCCCGCCGCTGGTATGGATCCCGGCCACGGCCTGGCTGGCGTGGAAAGGCGACTACACCTATGCGGTGTTCCTTGGCGTGTGGGGGACGTTCATCATCAGCGGCGTGGACAACGTGCTCAAGCCCTACCTGATCAGCCGTGGCGGCAACCTGCCGCTGGTGATCGTGTTGCTCGGGGTCTTCGGCGGCTTGATTGCCTTTGGCTTTATCGGCCTGTTTATCGGCCCGACCCTGCTGGCCGTGGCCTACAGCCTGCTGATGGATTGGAGCGCAACCCAGGCCCAGGTTCGGCGTGAAGACAAGCCCCTTTAAGCCCTGGGCAACCACATCACGGCGGTCAAGCCGCCGCCTGGGGTCTCTTCCAGGCTCAGGCGGCCGCCCAGGCGCTCCGCGGCTTCCTTGGAAATGGTCATGCCCAGGCCAACGCCGCCGGAATTGCGGTTACGCGAGCCTTCCAGCCGATAGAACGGCTCGAACACTGCCTCACGCTTATCGACCGCGATCCCCGGCCCGTGGTCGATCACACGGATGACCAGCGCTTCGCGGCTGTCCTCCAGCTCCACGCGGGCGGTGCCGGCATAACGCAAGGCGTTGTCGATCAGGTTGTTGAGGCATGAGCGCAGGGCCATCGGTTGCACCTGCAAGGGCAGGCAGCTGCCCGCACATTGCACATCGGAGCCTTGGTCCTGGGCGTTTTCACTCATGGACTCCACCAGCGCCTGCACATCCAGCCAATGCCGGGTTTCACTGGTGCGCTGTTCGTGCAGGTAGCTCAGGGTGGCGTCGAGCATGTCGATCATGTCGTTCAGGTCCTGGCGCATCTGGCCCTGCAGCCGGGTGTCCTCGATCTGCTCCAGGCGCAGCTTGAGGCGTGACAGCGGGGTGCGCAGGTCATGGGAGACGGCGCCGAGCATGCGCGCGCGTTGGCTGACCTGCTCGCGAATACGCCTTTGCATCAGGTTGAAGGTCGAGGCGGCCTGCCGTGCTTCCCTCGGGCCGGATTCATCGAGGGGTGGGCTGTCGAGGTCCAGGCTCAAGCGTTCCGCCGCTTCACTCAGGCGCTGTATCGGCCGGCTCAGCAGTTTGGCACCGTACCAGGCCGCGATAATCAACGAGACGAATTGAAAGGTCAGGGGCACCACCGGGCCGCCAAACCAGGGGCGTGGGTGCTTGTCGCGCATCGGCGCCAGGGTCCCGTCCGGCTGCTCGATAAATCGCTCAGGAGGGGGCGGCGGCGGTTGGCCGTAGTGGTGAAACCAGAAGAACGCCAGCCCATGGGCCAGCACAATCGCCACCAGTAACACGCCGAACAGCCGACCGAACAGCGTGTTGAAGGGCGCGCGCATCAGCCAATATCCCGGGCGTCGAACAGGTAGCCTTCGCCGCGCACGGTCTTGATCAACTGCGGTGCCTTGGGGTCATCCCCGAGTTTTTGCCGCAGGCGCGACACCAGCAAGTCGATACTGCGATCAAAGGCCTCTATCGAGCGGCCACGGGCGGCATCAAGCAGCTGCTCACGGCTCAGCACCCGGCGCGGGCGTTCGATAAACACCCACAACAGGCGGAATTCCGCGTTGGACAGCGGCACCACCAGGCCATCGTCGGCCACCAATTGACGCAACACGCTGTTGAGGCGCCAGTTGTCGAAGCGGATATTCGCGCGCTGTTCGGTGCGGTCATCGCGCACGCGGCGCAGGATGGTCTGGATCCGCGCTACCAGTTCACGGGGTTCGAAGGGCTTGGACATGTAGTCGTCGGCCCCCAGTTCCAGGCCGATGATGCGGTCGGTGGGCTCGCAGCGGGCGGTGAGCATCAGGATCGGGATATCCGATTCGGCGCGCAGCCAGCGGCACAGGGTCAGGCCGTCTTCCCCCGGCAGCATCAGGTCGAGTACCACCACATCATAGGTTTCGGCTTGCATGGCCAGGCGCATCGCGGCGCCGTCGGTCACGCCGGTGGCGAGGATATTGAAGCGTGCCAGGTAGTCGATCAGCAATTCGCGGATCGGCACATCGTCGTCGACGATCAGCGCACGGGTGTTCCAGCGCTTGTCATCGGCGACCACCGCGCCTTTTTGCTCGTCGTTCACGGGGACGGAAGGGGTATGCATAGTGCGATCATCTGCCTGGTTGTTACGGTCAGCATAGGCGCCCAGCCCCATGGCTGGTAGTGCTGGTCGGTGGGTCGTGCGGGCGAGGCTAGCGGCAGGGAGTGTTGTGGGCATGTCATGAATGTATCAGCTTTGAAATAATCATCTGGAATGCCTGGCTGATGGCGGTTGGTCAGTATTTACCGATCATCGGATCCCGCAACGGCGCTGCTTGCGCTACAATCCGCGCCGATTTCGACTTGCCTGAGAGCCCATTCCAATGTCCGCCTGCCAGACTCCTATCATCGTCGCCCTGGATTACCCCACCCGTGACGCCGCACTGAAGCTGGCTGACCAGTTGGACCCCAGGCTTTGCCGGGTCAAGGTCGGCAAGGAACTGTTCACCAGCTGCGCCGCGGAAATCGTCGGCACCCTGCGTGACAAAGGCTTCGAGGTGTTCCTCGACCTGAAATTCCACGACATCCCCAACACCACCGCCATGGCGGTCAAGGCTGCGGCCGAGATGGGCGTGTGGATGGTCAACGTACACTGCTCCGGCGGCCTGCGCATGATGACCGCCTGCCGCGAAGTGCTGGAACAGCGCAGCGGCCCCAAGCCGTTGCTGATCGGCGTGACCGTGCTGACCAGCATGGAGCGCGAGGACCTGGCGGGCATTGGCCTGGATATCGAGCCTCAGGAGCAGGTGCTGCGCCTGGCCGCCCTGGCGCAGAAAGCCGGCCTTGATGGCCTGGTGTGCTCGGCGCTGGAAGCCCAGGCCTTGAAAACTGCCCATCCGTCGTTGCAATTGGTGACCCCGGGGATTCGCCCTGCGGGCAGTGCCCAGGACGACCAGCGCCGCATCCTGACCCCGCGCCAGGCACTGGACGCGGGTTCCGACTACCTGGTGATCGGTCGTCCGATCAGCCAGGCGGCGGATCCGGCCAAGGCGTTGGCGGCGGTAGTCGCCGAGATCGCCTGATCGATGCGCGTTCCCACGTTCGCGTGGGAACGCGCGGATCTGCCGTGTATCAGCTGACCTTGAGCACCAATTTGCCAAAGTTTTCGCCGTTGAACAGCTTCATCAGCGTCTCCGGGAACGTCTCCAGCCCCTCGACGATATCCTCCTTGCTCTTGAGCTTGCCCTGGGCCATCCAGCCGGCCATTTCCTGCCCGGCGGCGGCAAAGTTCGCCGCGTGATCCATCACCACAAAGCCTTCCATCCTTGCGCGGTTGACCAGCAGTGAGAGGTAGTTGGCCGGGCCTTTCACCGCTTCCTTGTTGTTGTACTGGCTGATGGCCCCGCAAATCACCACGCGGGCTTTCAACGCCAGCCGACTGAGCACCGCGTCAAGAATGTCGCCGCCGACGTTATCGAAATACACATCCACGCCTTTAGGGCACTCGCGCTTCAGGGCGGCGGGTACGTCTTCGTTCTTGTAGTCGATGGCGGCGTCGAAGCCCAGCTCATCCACCAGGAACTTGCACTTGTCGGCGCCGCCGGCAATGCCGACCACGCGGCAGCCTTTGAGCTTGGCGATCTGCCCGGCAATGCTGCCCACGGCACCGGCCGCGCCGGAGATCACCACGGTTTCACCGGCCTTGGGCGCGCCGGTGTCCAGCAGTGCGAAGTAGGCGGTCATGCCGGTCATGCCCAGCGCAGACAGGTAGCGGGGCAGGGGCGCCAGATTGGGGTCGACCTTGTAGAAGCCGCGCGGTTCGCCCAGGAAGTAATCCTGCACGCCCAGGGCGCCATTCACGTAGTCCCCGACGGCGAATTTCGGGTTATTCGAGGCAATCACCTTGCCTACACCCAGCGCGCGCATGACCTCGCCGAGGCCTACGGGCGGAATGTAGGACTTGCCTTCATTCATCCAGCCACGCATGGCCGGGTCGAGGGACAGGTATTCGTTGTGCACCAGCACCTGCCCGTCCCCGGGCGTGCCCACCGGCACGACCTGGTAAGTGAAGGTTTCCCGCGTGGCCGCGCCGACCGGGCGTTTGGCGAGCAGGAATTGGCGGTTGGTCTGGGCGGTCATGGCAAGGACTCTTTAGAAGTGAAGCATGATTGATAGACCTTGGACGGCCCGGGGGCAAGGTCAGCCTAGGGTGCGAATGCTCATCGATAGGTGCCATTGATAGTGAGCCCGGTTGCCTTATCACTATGACTCATGCAGCACTAACCGGACTTCTGATAGTGCTGACGTGTGCGTCTCGGCGTTGGCTAGACTCGTGCCACTGCCATTAATCCCAATAGGACATCCTCCATGAGCATGACGTTTTCCGGCCAGGTCGCCCTGGTGACTGGCGCCGCCGCCGGTATTGGTCGCGCCACTGCGCTGGCGTTCGCCGCCGAAGGCTTGAAGGTCGTGGTCGCCGACCTGGACGTAGCTGGCGGCGAGGGTACGGTCGCGCTGATCCACCAGGCCGGGGGCGAGGCGCTGTTCGTGCGCTGCAACGTCACCCAGGAGGCGGATGTGCAGCAGTTGATGGCACAGACCATCGGCGCCTATGGTCGCCTGGACTATGCGTTCAATAACGCCGGCATCGAGATCGAGAAGGGCAGGCTGGCGGACGGCAGCCTGGATGAGTTCGACGCGATCATGGGCGTCAACGTCAAGGGTGTGTGGTTGTGCATGAAGTACCAGTTGCCGCTGCTGCTGGCCCAGGGCGGTGGGGCCATCGTCAACACCGCGTCGGTGGCGGGGTTGGGCGCGGCGCCGAAGATGAGTATCTACGCGGCCTCAAAGCACGCGGTGATCGGCCTGACCAAGTCCGCAGCTATCGAATACGCGAAGAAGAAAATCCGCGTCAATGCCGTCTGCCCGGCGGTGATCGATACCGATATGTTCCGGCGCGCCTATGAAGCCGACCCCCGCAAGGCCGAATTCGCCGCCGCCATGCACCCGGTCGGGCGTATCGGCAAGGTGGAGGAAATCGCCAGCGCAGTGCTGTACCTGTGCAGCGACGGAGCGGCGTTCACCACCGGCCACGCCTTGGCCGTGGACGGTGGCGCGACGGCTATCTAGGACCTGGCGCCGGCCCCTTGTTCGAAAACGTCTGGGCGCGCGTGGGGCTTTTCCAAAGCTGGCAAAACGCTGTGACCGAATATGTGTCAGTAGGTAAATAAGTCAATAAAATCAATAATTTAATAAATTTATGCAGCCGGAAACCTGCTGCTTCTGTGCTTAACTCTCCGGGTTGATAACAGACAGTTGAAGTGAGTGGCTCATGGATTTAGGGATCGATCGACAGGCCCTTGTACCGGTAGTGCAGCAAATCGTCAGTGCAGTGGTGCAATGGATTCGCAAGGACGGCGTGAGCCCCGGAACGCGCTTGCCGTCCGTCCGCCAGTTGGCCCTGGATAACCTGCTCAGCCAATCCAGCGTGATCGAAGCATTCGAACGGATGGTCGCCCAAGGGGTGCTGGCGCCCCGGCAGGGCTCGGGATTTGTGGTGGCCCAGCCGGCTGCCTGCCACGAAGGCAATTGGTATGAGGGGGCGGAGCGCGAGTGGGGCGCCTTTGCCGACAATCCTTTGGGCGAGTTGAAGCTGGGCTGTGGCTGGTTGCCCGATGCCTGGCGCGAAAGCGATGACATCAGTTACGCGATTCGTGAAGTCACCCGCACCGACACGGCCGGCCTGTTCAACTACAGCACCCCTCTGGGTCTGCCTGCGCTGCGCGAGCAACTGCTCAAGCGCCTGACCCAGATTCACATCGCCACCAGCCTGGAGCGCATCCTGACCACCGCAGGTGCCAGCCATGCCCAGGACCTGCTGATACGTACGCTGCTCAAGGCCGGCGACAGCGTGGTGGTCGAAACCCCCGGGTATGCCAACCTCTATCGGCAGCTGGCGTTCCAGGGCGTGCAACTGCTGGAAGTACCGCGTACCCGAGGCGGCCCCGACCTCCCGGCGCTTGAAGCGCTGCTGCAGCACCATCATCCCAAGTGCCTGTTCATCCACAGCCTCTATCACAATCCCACGGGCACCAGCCTGTGCCGGCTGGTGGCCGAGCGCTTGCTGGAACTGGCACACCGCAAGAACTTCCTGATCATCGAGGAAGATGTCTACGGCGATCTGCAACAGGCCAGTTGCACGCGGCTTTCTGCATTGCCCCATGATGATCGGGTGATCTACGTCGCGAGTTTTTCCAAGACCCTGAGCAGCGCCTTGCGCGTGGGCTACCTCTGCGCCAGCAGCGCAATCATCACGCAACTGGCCAGCCTCAAGACCTTGAGCGGCTTCGGCACCTCCCGGTTTGCTGAAGCGGTGGTCGCCACGTTGCTGGCCAATGGCACGTATCGCAAGTGGGTGCAGCGCCTGCGCAAGCGGTTGAGCAGTGAAATGGCCGTGACCCTGCAAGTGCTGGAGGACGAAGAGTGGGAGGTGTTCGCCGTACCCACCGGCGGTATGTTCCTGTGGGCACGCCCGGGGACGGCGCAGCCTTCGCGGTTGCAGGCGTGCGCCCGGCAGTTGGGGGTGTTGTTGTCGCCCGGAGCGTTGTTCAGTCCCACCGGCGGGCACAGTGAGTGGCTACGCCTTAATGTCGCCTATGCTACTGATCAACGTGCCTTGGCGTTGTTCCGTGCGATGGGGCCCGCCAGATCGACCTCGACCATTCTGAAAACGACGAGTGTGTAGCTTTTTGCCATTATTGTGGCGCCAGTGCCTTGTGCTCAGTGCCTTTTGATTGCGAATCTCGTTGCTTGTCCATCGGACTTGATGGCGTCCGCCATTGCAAGAGGATTCAAGTGCAATGATTTCAGGCGTGCAACGACGTTTCGCCAACCTGGGTATGGCGAAAAAACTGGGCTTGGGCTTCACCCTGGTGCTGCTGCTGACGGCGTTGGTCGCGGCTATCGGCGTGTGGTCCCTGCAAACCGTTGGCCAGCGTTTTGAAGGCCTCAAGGCCATGTCGTCGCTCAACAGCGGCTTGCTCAAGGTGCGCCTGATCGAACAGGACTACGCGCTGCACACCGACCCCAAGGCCGTCGACGCCTTGCATGAAAGTCTCGATGCCCTGGCGGCCCAGGCGGCCGGCCTCAAGGCCCAGTCTGCGGCGAATGTGCCGGTGATGGCCGAGGTTGAGCAGGCTCTGGCAGCCTACCGGAAGGCGTTCGATGAGTTTGTCGAGCTGACGCAGACCAAGGATCTGGCGCTGGAAATGGCCAGTTGGTCGGTGTCCAGCGTGGCGAATAACCTGGATGTATTGCAGGCCGGGCTGGCGGACGACGGCGCCTATGGCCTCAAGGAAAGCCAAGGTAAGGAGGGGGCCGAGTTTATCGAGCAGGCAGGCCAGATCAGTCAGGTTTCCCGCTTGATGTTGCAGGCCATGAACGAAGCCCATGTGCGCCTGGACCAGAGCCGCAAGGCGGATGCTGACGACGCCGAGCAAGGCAAGATCGAGCAGGCCGACCAGGCCCTGGCCCAGGTCGAGCAATTGAAAACGTCGGTCAAGGACCCTGGTTATCAGACGGTGCTCAACGAAGTTTCCGGGCATATCGCCGCCTTCAGCGAAAAGCTGGGGGAATACACCGGCCTGCTGGCCCAGGAAAAAGTCGTCTACAAACAACTGCATGATCGAGCTGACCAAGTCGTCAGCCGGGTCAACCAGGCCTATGACGCTGAAGACCTGTCGATGCAGGCGCAACTGAAGAAAAGCGCGATGTTGATCATTGGCTCGTCGGCCCTGGCCTTGCTGGTGGGGTTGATTGCGGCCTGGGTGATTACCCGCTTGATTGTCGCGCCGCTGCGCAGTGTGATCGCGGTAGCCCGACAGATTGCCGCCGGGGATCTGAGCGGGCGCATGGAGGTCAGCCGCCGTGATGAAATCGGCCAGTTGATGCAGGCGATGCAACAGATGGGCGGCGGCCTTAGCCAGATGGTCAGCGGCCTGCAGGCCGGTATCGAACAATTGGCCAGCTCGGCGCAGTCGCTGTCCAGCGTGACCGAGCAGACCAATGTCGAGGTCAGCAGCCAGAAGGAAGAAACCGAGCAGGTCGCTACCGCGATGAACCAGATGACCGCCACCGTGCACGATGTGGCACGCAACGCCGAGCAGGCCGCACAAGCCGCGCAGACGGCGGATGAAAAAGTCGACAGCGGCCAGCAGGTGGTGCGCCAGAGTTTGCAGCGTATCGAATTGTTGGCCACGTCCAGTACACGCGCGAGCACCAGCATCGAGAGCCTCAGTGCCGAAATCCAGAATATCGGCACCGTGCTGAGCGTGATTAAAAGCGTCGCCGAACAGACCAACCTGCTGGCCCTGAACGCAGCCATCGAAGCCGCCCGCGCAGGCGAACAGGGCCGGGGTTTTGCGGTGGTGGCCGATGAAGTACGGGCACTGGCCAAGCGCACCCAGCAGTCGACCGAAGAAATCGAGCGGCTGGTCAGTACCTTGCGCAGCGCGGCGCAATCATCGGTGCAGCAGATCCAGCAAAGTGGCGAACTGGTCAAGCTGGCGGTCAGCGATGCGCTGGAAACCGAAAGTGCCCTGGGCAGCATTGCGGTAGCGGTGTCGTTGATCCAGCAGATGAACCAGCAGATTGCCGCTGCGGCTGAGGAGCAGAGCTCGGTGGCCGAAGAGATCAACCGTAGTGTCACCAGTATTCGTGCGAGTGCCGATCAATCGGCGTTGAGCATGCAGGGCAATGCGGCGTCGAGCATCCAGCTGGCGCAGTTGGGGGCGGAGCTCAAGGGGATGGTGGGGCACTTCCGCCTTTGATCGCCGCCCCGAGGCGGCGATCAAAAGGGAGGGCGATCAGGCGTGGTTGGCGAGGAAGGTCAGCAGCGCTTCGTTGACGAAATCCGGGTTCTCCCGGCTGGAGATATGCCCGGCGTCTGGAATCAGGATCAGGGCACAGCCAATCAGTTCGGCCATTTCCTCGGATTCGGCGGGTGGCCGAGGCTTGTCCTGTTCGCCACACATCACCAAGGTGGTATCGGCGTCCAGCCGCGGTAGTTGCTCCAGTACATCTTCGCGGCTGAAGATCAATCGACCCAGGGGGACGATGCTGTGCAGCAGGCGTTCCCGGGGAAAGTCCTGCAGTGACTTGCGAAAATCCTGGTAGAGCGCCGATTCGCGGTCGATGTCGGGGCGAAAGAAGATCGGCGCGATCACATCCAGCAACGGCTCAGGAATGGCGCCGGCATCTTCAATCATCTTGAACAACGAGAAGTAATACTGGCGCGTGGCCTCTGGCTCGGCACCGAGGTAGGTGTCCATCAGCACCAGGCTGTTGATCCGCTCGGGGGCCTGCAATGCCAGGCGTGCGCCCCACATGCCGCCCACCGACAGGCCTGCCAGGTTGATCTGTGCGATCTCCAAATGGTCAAGCAGGGCCAGGACCTGGCGCGCAAGGTCGTCGAGGGTGTGGGTGGGGGCGGGGAGTTGGCCCGATTCGCCGTGGCCCCACAGTTCGGGCACGATGACCCGGTACTGTTGTGACAGGGCTTCGATCTGCGGGGCCCACATGTCGCGGTCCCACTGGTAGCTTGAGCCGAGCAGGACGACAGGGCCGGTGCCCTGGTCGACGTAATGCAGCGGTTGTCCATCAATGACGGCGATAGGCATAGCGGGCCTCTGACTTCACGGAGTGAGGGGCACTTTTTTACGCTAGTCGGGGGCGGGGCGATAGATGCAAATTGATGGCATGTTGGGGCGAGCGGGCAGCCCGCTCACCCCAGGGGAGTGGGCAGATCAGTCGTAGATGACTTTCTTTTTCCACTCGGCATCGGCGTCGACTTCTTTCATGCCTTCGGTCAATTCGTTGACTTCCTCCGCCGCCTGTTTGCTGTTAGCCAGCACGGTCGAGTTGGCGCGGGCCAGTTGACCTTCCAGCAATTGCAGCTGTGCACTGTAGAGCACCGGTTCAGGCTGCTTGCGCAGGTACTGCACGCCACGCTCGAAGGCCAGGCGCGCCTGGCCAGGCTGGCCCTGCTGCAAGGCGTGCTGGCCGAGGTTGTTGAAGAACTCTATGTGCAACAGCACCAGGATATGACGGATTTCCTTGATCCAGTGCTTGGCTTCGTTGGTCGGCAGGAACCCGTCCTGGGCGGCGCGGGTGACCTGGCCATGCAGGGCTTCCAGCAGGAAGCGCACGTCCTTGGCCTTGGCTTCGGTCTGGATCGGCGCCGGCGGGTTGTTCACCGGGATGGACTCGCCCTGGGCCACCAGCGTGTTCAGCTCGGTGATACGGGCCTTGAGCGGTGCACTGGTCTTGTTGAGGTTCAACAGGCGCTGATTGACGTTGAGCTCCAGGCGGGCCAATAACAGCTTGAGCGCCGGGGTCATCAGTTGGCCAGGGAAGGTCTCGGTGATCTCACCGCAACGGCGCAGGCGATCATTAAGCTCGATCTCGGTGCGCTTCTTTTCCAGCTTGTTGTTTTCCACCACGTGGTTCATGTAGCCAATGGCGATCAGTATTACGATCCCGGCAATTACCAGCAGGGTGATCATGAGTGGTGTCACCGGTGTGACCTCTTTGATAGGGTTTACAGTGGAGTGTAGTGACTGGGCTTGTCGACGGATAGGACTGATCGACCAGTTACCCAGGTAGTTCTTCTATATAAGTAGCCGCTCCCTGCGTAGATGCACATTGCCATCACTTGCTGGAACGAACTATAGCGCCTTGTCGGACGCCAGAATATAGGCGTCAAGGCCTGGACGGGCAGAATGCCCCGCGCGGGCCGGTAAACACGGGCGAAGTCATTGATTTAAATAAATTTATCCTTGGGGGTTGACGACCTTTCAATCCATCCATAGAATGCGCGCCACTTACAGCGTAAAGCACACAGCGAAACGCGGTAGGGAGTGAATGTTGTACGTGTGTCCCCTTCGTCTAGTGGCCTAGGACACCGCCCTTTCACGGCGGTAACAGGGGTTCGAGTCCCCTAGGGGACGCCATATGCGGGAATAGCTCAGTTGGTAGAGCACGACCTTGCCAAGGTCGGGGTCGCGAGTTCGAGTCTCGTTTCCCGCTCCAATTTACAAGCAGTGTGGCTTTCGGGCGGCACT
This sequence comes from Pseudomonas sp. JV449, assembly GCF_032424295.1. Lineage (NCBI taxonomy): Bacteria > Pseudomonadati > Pseudomonadota > Gammaproteobacteria > Pseudomonadales > Pseudomonadaceae > Pseudomonas > Pseudomonas sp. JV449. The sequence goes on from NZ_VYKD01000007.1 coordinate 147,449, forward strand.
GAGTGAAACCAGGACCAAGTCTTCGGACGAGGCCTCTGGGCACTGAAATACACACCATGTGTTTCAGTAGCGTGTCCCCTTCGTCTAGTGGCCTAGGACACCGCCCTTTCACGGCGGTAACAGGGGTTCGAGTCCCCTAGGGGACGCCATTTGCGGGAATAGCTCAGTTGGTAGAGCACGACCTTGCCAAGGTCGGGGTCGCGAGTTCGAGTCTCGTTTCCCGCTCCATATTCAACAAAAACGCCGATCAGTGATGATCGGCGTTTTTGTTTGTGCGTTATTTGTTCATCTGCCTGAACCTGTCATCTTCCTGACTCAGTTCCTGGCGTGTTCGAGATATAGTCTGGCGTTTGAGTTCAAGGAGCACGCGTGATGGCAGAAACTTCTCAATCGTCCGGTGAAACCAAGGTCGCCCCATTGGGTATCAGCGCCTTGGAAAAAGCATGGGATTTCCATTGGGCAATGCGCTTTGTCAGCGTTGTGCTGTTTCTCGATATCGCTTTGCTAATCCGTACCCGGACGCCCTTGGTGGAGTGGACGACCAGCAGCGATGCATTGCTCGCTGACTTGGGGTTCCTGGCGGTCACCGCGGCCTCTTTTGCGCTGGTGGTGTCTTTCGTTCTGCCGCTGTTGACGGAAATCGTTCGTGGGATCGGCACAAGGTTGCGAATGGCCTTTCCAAAGCTCTTGGGTGATGCCTATACACCTCCTTCAAGGGGGATCGGTTATGTGTGGGCCAACGACCTTCTGGACCTGGCACTGAAGGAAAACAGTGATTTCCTGCTTAGCTGGTATCAGCGGCATGTGCAGTTGCGAGAACAGCACCGGTTGATGATGAACAAAGTCGCGCACTTGGTGTTTGGTTGTTTGGTGCTGTCCGTCGTGGATTGGGCGGTGCCATATTTTGGATTCGGCACTGGTTCGCTGATTTTCTCGGCCATGCATGTACTGGGTGATACGGGGCTGTTTCTGGCCAGCATGGTCGTGGTAGCGGGCGGGGTAATGTTGGCGTCGGCATGGTTTGCCATCGAGTCTTCCCTGTATATCTACTACCCACCCCTGGACATGTTGCAGCGGGAGCAGGAGCGCAAGCGATACCAGGGCGCATGAAGAACCTGAGTAAAAATGCCGATCATCACTGATCGGCGTTTTTTTGCGCACACTTCAATCGCTGTCAGAGCTTCGGCAACTGTCCGATACGCCCCATCATTTCGGTGACTATCTGCAGATCCAGCAAGAACTGGTCGACCGTCTTGAACTCATTGTCGGTGTGCCCGGTGTATTTCACTTCCGGCCGCGCCAGGCCGAATTGCACGCCATTGGGCAGTTCATGCACGGACGTCGCGCCGGCCGAGGTGCCGAATTTGTGCTCCATACCGAGGTTTTCGCTGGCCACGGCCAACAAGGCCTTCACCCACTCACCTTCCGGGTTGCGGTACATCGGTTCGGCGACCGAGTAGGTGAAGTCCACGTTGACCTTGGTTTGCTTGTCCCAGGCGCTCAACTTGTCGGAAATCTCGGCTTTCAGTTTCTCCGGCGATTTGCCCTTTGGTACACGCAGGTTCACCGCCAGCTTGAAGGCTTTGTCATCCAGGCCGACAAAGGTCAGCGAGGTGGTCAGCGGCCCCATGAAATCATCGGAGAAACCCACGCCCAATTTGCCGCCCAGATAATCCAGACCCCAGTTGTCCGAGGCATAACGGGCCGCGTCGGTGATGTGGTTGTGCTTGAGGGCGATCTTGCCGTCGATGCTGTGGATCAGCTCCAGCATGCGCGACACCGGGTTGATACCGGATTCGGGCTCGGAGGAGTGCGCGGAAACCCCGGTCACTGTCAGCTTGACCTCTTTGCCAACCACCTTGGCTGTTACTTCGAAGTCACCGCCGTTGCGTTTGGCATACTCCGTACCGGCTTTTTGTAGGCTGGCGGCCAGTTCGGCAGGCGTGTCGCTGATCAACGTGGCAACCGAGGCCGAGGGAATCTGGTTGGTGGCCATGCCGCCGGTCATAGCGATGATTTCCGCGCCTTGGCCTTCCCCTTTGCGGCGCGGGAAGGTGGCCATGACAGTGCCATAACCTTTTTCGGCAATCACCACCGGGTAGCCGCCATCCAGCGCCAGGTTGTACTGCGGCGTCGGGTTGCGTTCGAAGTAATAGGGGATCGCGTCGCCGGAAGTTTCTTCGGTGGTGTCCACCAGCAGCTTGAAATTGCGCGCCAGCGGCAACTTCTCTTCCTTGATCACCTTCATGGCGTACATCGCCACCACGATGCCGTTTTTGTCATCCTCGGTGCCACGGCCATACATGCGGTCGCCGATCAGCGTGACCTTGAACGGGTCGAGCCTGGTGCCGTCTTTCAACACCCAGTTCTCCGGCGTCACCGGCACCACGTCGGCGTGGGCGTGGATACCCACCACTTCGTCGCCGTTGCCTTCCAGGGAAATCTCGTACACGCGGTTGTCGACGTTGCGGAAGTTCAGGTTGAAGGTCTTGGCCAGGGCCTGGATCTTGGCGGCAATCCGGATGAATTCCGGATTTTTGTACTGCGGCATGCCGTCCACGTTGAAGGTCGGAATTTCCACCAGTTCGCGCAAGGTATCGAGGGCGGCTTTGCCGTATTTCACTCGGGTGTAAATACCCAAAAGGCGATGGATTTCGTTCTGCTGGTCGGCGGTCAGGGTTTTGTTATCGAGGAAGGCACCGATCGCCGGGCCTACGTCGTTGGCCTTGCCCAGGTCGCCTTTGGCCAGGGTGCCGAGGAAACCACGGAAATCCGTGACCGACGTTTCGCTGAAGCTCGTCAGGATCGCCGTGCTTTGCTCTGGGGTGATGTTGGCAAAGGCAGGTGTGGTCATCACCGAAAGGCCGGCCGCGAACAGGGTGGCAGCCGCTAATTGCTTGAGTCGAAAGTGCATGGTCAGGGGCATTCCTTTGCAAAGGGAAATGGGGGATTCCTGATCAATATGTCAGAAATATTTCGACACACTACCACTGCCAAGGTGTGCCCGGGAGACCACTGGGAGGCTTATCTAAAAACTCGATAGCACCCGACTCTGCTCTCTAGTCCAGGCTGTAACGCACCGACAACGCACCCTTTTTCTCCGAAAGCGCCAGGATCGTTACCTGACCCAACTCGCCCAGCGTTTGCACATGGGTACCGCCGCAAGCGTAGGTGGGCAGATCACCGAAGCCCACTTCGCGGGTGCCGTCGTCCAGGGCCATATGGCGCGGGTAGTCGGCGGCGATCCATTGGTTGATCTGCTGTTGAATGATCTCGGCGTCCATGGCTTGCGCGGTTTCGCCACGGATAAAAGTGATCTTGCCTTCACCTGGCCAGTGGTGCGCCTTGATCGGCATCCAACCCAGGGTTTCGCCAGCGTTGCCGATCAAATGCCCGGCGGAGTGCAGGCGGGTGTGCAGGGCGCGGCGTGGTTCGTCGACCCGCGCGGTGATGGGGCCCGGTTCCACCGGTTGGTTGACATAGTGCACCACGCGATCGGTTTCCTGGGTGACTCGCAGCACCTGGCTGTCGCCCAGCCAGCCGGTATCGAACGGCTGGCCACCGCCTTGGGGATGGAAAATCGTCGACTGCAAAACGACCGCAAACTGGCCCTCGCAGGGGGTGCAACTGAGTACTTCAAGCTCGGCGGTCAGGTGGTCATGGGTGAAAAACAGGCGCTCGGTCATTTTCTACATCCGCATCAGGGTTCTGCGGGCAGTATAAATAGTGCCTGGATAGGTGATAATCCGCTCAAATATCAATGGACCTGTGCGTCATGAGCATCAATCTTCCTTTGCCGCTGCTGGGCGAAATGGCGATTTTCGTCAAGGTAGTAGAGACCGGCAGCTTCTCCGAAGCGGCGCGGCAGTTGAGCGTTTCGCCGTCGGCGGTAAGCCGCAGTATTTCGCGCCTGGAAAAGGCCCTGTCCACCCGTTTGCTGCAACGCACCACGCGCAAATTGCGCCTGAGTGAAGCCGGTGAGGAGGTTTTCAAGCGCTGCCAGGAAATGGTCAGCGCGGCGCGCTCAGTGATGGAAATCAGCGGCCAGTTCACCCACGAGGCCGAGGGCCTGGTGCGGGTCAGTGTGCCGAAGGCGGTGGGGCGGTTTGTGGTGCACCCGCATATGCCGGAGTTCCTGCGGCGTTATCCCAGGGTGGATGTGCAATTGATCCTCGAGGACCGGCATGTGGACCTGATCGATGACAATGTCGACCTCAGCATCCGCATCACCGACAGCCCGCCGCCGGGCCTGGTGGGGCGGCAGTTATTGCCGATTGAGCATTTACTCTGTGCCACGCCGCAGTATCTAGCCGAGCATGGTGCGCCGGCGCATCCCCATGATTTGCTGGCGCACAGTTGCATCTATCTCGGTGAAACCCCGGGGGATTCACGCTGGAAATTCCGCCAGGGCGGCAAGGCGGTGACGGTCGGCGTGCGTGGGCGTTATGCGGCGAACCACACCGGCGTTCGGCTGGATGCGGTGTTGCAGCACGTGGGAATTGGCAGCTTGCCGTATTTCACCGCGCGGCATGCGTTGGAGGAGGGGCGGTTGGTACAGGTGCTGCCCGGGTGGGACTTTATTGCGTCCTACCATGGCGAAGCGTGGTTGTTGCATTCGCCCACGCGTTACCTGCCGCCGAAGCTTCGGGTGTTTATCGATTATCTGGTGGAGTGCATGGCGAGGGAGCCGACATTGCGCCGGCGATAGGCGCACGGTCGAAAATGTGGGAGGAGGGCTTGCTCCCTCCCGCATTCAGTTATGCAGTGTCTTGAACAATCAGTGTTTGCTTTGGTCCTGCGGCATGGCCAGCAGTTGCTTTTCCTGGTTCCAGTCGAAGGGTTCGTCGTTTTGTTCGGCTTCAAAGCGACGCTCTTCCAGGGCCTGGTACAGGTCCAGTTCTTCGTCGGGCATGAAGTGCAGGCAATCGCCGCCGAAGAACCACAGCAGGTCGCGCGGGACCAGGTGGGCGATCTGCGGGTAGCGCAGGATGACCTGGCTCATCAGGTCCTGGCCCAGGTACTGGCTTTCGATCGGGTCGATCGGCAGCAGGGCGCGCAGTTCGTCGAAGCGCTCCAGGAACAGGGTGTGGCTTTCCTCGGGCACCTGTTCGGCTTCGCCGACGGCAACCAGGATGCTGCGCAGGTGGTCGAGCAAGACGAGATGATCGGCAACGACGTTGGACACGAGATAAGTCCTCTAAAGCAAAAACGGGCGCGAGAGTATATGCCTCTCGCGCCCGTTTTTATATGACCGCCGGACTCAGCGGACTTTACCTTCAGCGTGTACCAGCTCTTCCTTGCTGAAATCATCCACGTCGATCACCTTGCGCCGTGCCGCTTCGGCGTCGCGCAAGCTCTGCGCTTCCGCCGGTTGCAGCACACCGGCGTGCAGGGCGGCATCGATCGCATGTTCGCCGGCAGCGGGTTTGACCTGGCCACTTTTGAGCGCGGTGTGCAGTTTTTTCTGCAATGGATGGCTGGCACCCAATAGATCGTAGGCGTGTTGCAGAGCGCCCACTGGATCTTCTGCCGATTGTGGGCGGTAGCAGCCGGCCAGCAATTCTTCCAGGGTCGGGTCGCCTTTGGCGCGGCCAATCACCGCGGCCACTTCGGCATCCAGCGCATCGGACGGACCGGTATGACGACGTCCGAACGGGAATACAATCACCCGCAGCAGGCAGCCCAGCACTTTATTCGGGAAGTTGCTCAGCAGCTCATCCAACGCACGCTCGGACTCGCCGAGGCTTTCTTCCATGGCCCAGGCGAACAGCGGTTCCAAGTGATCCGGCGAATCCAGGTCGTGGTAACGCTTGAGTGCCGCCGACGCCAGGTACATATGGCTTAGCACGTCACCGAGGCGTGCCGACAGGCGTTCGCGGCGTTTCAACTCGCCACCCAGCAGCATCATGCTCAGGTCCGCCAGCAGCGCGAACGCGGCAGCCTGGCGGTTCAATGCGCGGAAATAACCCTGGCTCAAACGGTTGCCCGGGGCTTTCTCGAAGTGCCCCACGCCGAGGTTCAGCACCAGGGTGCTGGCGGCATTGCTCACGGCAAAACCAATGTGTTGCATCAGCAGCCCGTCGAACTCCTTCAGCGCCTGATCGTGGTCCTCACGCCCGGCCAGCGCCATTTCCTTGAGCACGAACGGATGGCAGCGGATGGCACCCTGGCCGAAGATCATCAGGTTGCGCGAGAGGATGTTCGCGCCTTCCACTGTGATGAAGATCGGCGCGCCCTGCCAGCTGCGGCCCAGGTAGTTGTTCGGGCCCATGATGATGCCCTTGCCGCCGTGTACGTCCATGGCGTGGCTGATGCACTCACGGCCGCGTTCGGTCAGGTGGTACTTGAGGATCGCCGACAGCACCGAGGGTTTTTCCCCAAGGTCCACGGCATTGGCGGTGAGCATGCGTGCGCTGTCCATCAGCCAGGCGTTGCCGCCGATGCGCGCCAGGGCTTCCTGGATACCTTCGAAGGCTGACAGCGGTACGTTGAACTGCTCGCGCACCTGGGCGTACTGGCCGGTGACCAGGCTGGTGAACTTGGCGGCGCCGGTACCCACGGCGGGCAGGGAGATCGAACGGCCGACCGACAGGCAGTTCATCAGCATCATCCAGCCTTTGCCGAGCATTTCCTGGCCGCCGATGAGGTATTCCAGGGGGATGAACACGTCCTTGCCGGAGTTCGGACCGTTCATGAACGCGGCGCCGAGGGGCAGGTGGCGACGGCCGATTTCCACACCGGGGGTGTCGGTAGGGATCAGTGCGAGGCTGATGCCCAGGTCTTCTTCTTCACCCAGCAGGTGGTCTGGATCGTGGGCCTTGAAGGCCAGGCCCAGCAGGGTCGCGACCGGGCCAAGGGTGATGTAGCGTTTTTCCCAGTTCAGGCGCAGGCCGAGGGTTTCCTTGCCTTCCCATTCGCCTTTGCAGATCACCCCCGTGTCAGGCATGGCGCCGGCATCGGAGCCCGCCAGCGGGCCGGTGAGGGCGAAGCAGGGGATGTCATCGCCACGCGCCAGGCGTGGCAGATAGTGGTTGCGTTGTTCGTCGGTGCCGTAATGCAACAGCAATTCGGCCGGGCCGAGGGAGTTGGGCACCATCACTGTGGAGGCCAGGTCGCCGCTGCGGGTGGCGAGTTTCATCGCGACCTGGGAGTGGGCATAAGCGGAGAAGCCCTTGCCGCCATATTCCTTGGGAATGATCAGGGCGAAGAAACCGTGGGTCTTGATGTGCTCCCACGCGGCCGGCGGCAGGTCCATGGCCTGGCCGATTTCCCAGTCGCTGACCATGGCGCAGAGTTCTTCGGTGGGGCCGTCGATAAAGGCCTGTTCTTCCTCGGTCAGTTGCACCTTGGGGTAGGCCAGCAGCTTGTCCCAGTCGGGACGACCGCTGAACAGTTCGCCGTCCCACCACACGGTGCCGGCGTCGATGGCGTCGCGCTCGGTCTCGGACATCGGCGGCAAGACTTTCTGGAACCAGCTGAACAGCGGCTTGGTGAAGTATTGGCGGCGCAGGTCCGGCAGCAGCAAGGGCGCGGCCACCACAGCGATCAATACCCAGAAAATCAGCAGCAGCCAACCCGGTGCATGGCTCCAGGCGCCCATCGCCAGCAGGTAAACGGCGACCACGCCCAGGGCGGGCAGGGGGGCGACGCGGCGATGTGCCAGGTAGGCAATGCCGACCACCAGAACCAGTATCCACAACAACAGCATATTCAATCCTCCGTGAAACCAGGGGCGAAACCACCAGGGAGCTTAGTCGGCATCCGAACAAGCGGGGTGATCAGGGTGTTACAAGTTGTACTGGGAACACCTGGCATCAGGCGCCGACATTTGGCCGAATCGTCGTTATCTCCGTGGCGGACCTGTCGTTAAACTCCAGGCTTCCTTCGGAGATCAAGCTCATGGATACGTATCTGAGTCCCAGCCGCTTCATCGATAGTGACCACCCTGCGGTGGTGGAGTTCGCCGAAAAACACCGCGGCTCCAGCGCGAATTTACGTGACCAGGCGGTCAGTCTCTATTACGCCGTGCGTGAGGCGATTCGCTATAACCCCTACACCTTCAGCCGCGATCCCGCCACCTTGAATGCCAGCTTCGCCCTGGCCGCCGGCGAAAGCTATTGCGTGCCCAAGGCCACCTTGCTCGCCGCCTGCGCCCGTCACTGCGGCATCCCGGCGCGCATCGGTCTTGCGGATGTGCGCAATCACCTGTCGACACCGCGCCTGATCGCGTTGCTCAAAAGCGATGTGTTTGCCATGCATGGCTACACCGAGCTTTACCTGGACGGCCGCTGGGTCAAGGCGACGCCGGCGTTCAACCGCCAACTCTGTGAGGTGTTCGACGTACCACCACTGGACTTCGACGGGATCAGCGACAGCGTATTCCATGCATTCAACCGCCAGGGGCAGCGCTCGATGGAGTACGTGGTGGACCATGGGCAGTTTCCCGATGTGCCCGAGGATTTCTTCTTCGCCCATCTGGAGAAATGTTACCCACACCTGTTTGCTGAACAGATGCCGATCTTGTCGGGCGACTTGCCGAGCGATTTGAGCCGCGGGTGAACCGGCGTATGCTGCTGCGTTCATCCAGCCATGTTCATCAACAAAAAGGCGCGGTCATGCTGAAGATCTGGGGTCGTAAAAATTCATCAAACGTCAGGAAAGCACTGTGGTGCGCCGAGGAACTCGGCCTGGACTATGAGGCAATTGATGCGGGCGGGGCTTTTGGCGTGGTAGACACGCCGCAATACCGGGCATTGAACCCGAATGGCCGCGTGCCGATGATCGAGGATGGCGACTTTGTGTTGTGGGAGTCCAACACCATCGTGCGCTACCTCTGCGCCAAGCACGCGTCGGCGTTCTACCCGAGCGACCTGCAGGCGCGTGCCAGCGCCGAGAAATGGATGGACTGGACCACCTCGACCCTCGCCGAGCCGTTCAAGGCCGTGTTCTGGGGCGTTGTGCGCACCCCGGCGCAGAAGCAGGACTGGGACAGCATCAACGCCGGGCGTCAGGCCTGTATCGATGCACTGAGCACCGTGGACAATGCATTGGCCGAGCAGGCTTACCTGTCGGGCGACACCTTCGGCGTAGGTGATATTCCCCTGGGCTGCTTTATCTACGCCTGGTTCGAGATGCCCATCGAACGCCCTGCGATGCCCAACCTAGAGGCCTGGTATCAGCGTCTGCAACAGCGCCCGGCCTACCGCAAGGCGGTCATGACCGCGTTGACTTAATACTGACTATTAATACAGGTGACTGTACTTGTGCGGCGCGGGCAAGCACCATGCCTGTCATGCGCCGCCGTTGAACTACCTGCGCTGCGCCCTCATCTACTCTTTCTATTCCCTTCTTTGGTGCGTATTCCGATATGAGTTCCGCTCTGTCCATCCGGCAGCTAACCAAAACCTACGGCAACGGTTTCCAGGCCCTGAGTGGTATCGATCTGGACGTTGCCGAAGGTGACTTCTTCGCCTTGCTCGGCCCCAACGGCGCCGGCAAATCCACCACCATCGGTATCCTCTCCACTCTGGTCAACAAGACCAGCGGCACGGTGAATATCTTCGGCCACGACCTGGACAAATCCCCGGCGGCGCTCAAGCGCTCCATCGGTGTGGTGCCCCAGGAATTCAACTTCAACCAGTTCGAAAAGACTTTCGACATTGTCGTGACCCAGGCTGGCTACTACGGCATCCCGGCGAAAGTTGCCAAGGAGCGCGCCGAGCAATACCTGACCCAGTTGGGCCTGTGGGACAAGCGCGACGTGCCGTCCCGCTCGCTGTCCGGCGGCATGAAGCGTCGCCTGATGATTGCCCGTGCACTGGTGCATGAACCGCGCCTGTTGATCCTCGATGAGCCCACCGCCGGCGTGGACATCGAACTGCGTCGTTCGATGTGGACCTTCCTCACCGAGCTGAACGAGAAGGGCATCACCATCATCCTCACCACCCATTACCTGGAGGAGGCTGAGCAGCTGTGCCGCAACATCGGCATCATCGACCACGGCACCATCGTCGAGAACACCAGCATGCGTAACCTGCTGGGCCAACTGCATGTGGAAACCTTCCTGCTCGACCTGAAGAACAACCTGTCGGCACCGCCGCAACTGCTCGGCTACCCCAGCCGCCTGGTGGACAGCCACACCCTGGAAGTCCAGGTGGATAAAGCCATGGGCATCACTGCGTTGTTCACCCAGTTGGCGGCGCAGAACATCGACGTGCTGAGCCTGCGTAATAAAACCAATCGCCTTGAGGAGTTGTTCGTGTCCCTGGTGGAGAAAAATCTGACGAAGGTGGCGGTATGAGTTCTGAGCTGCAACCCAACCTCGTCGCACTGCAGACCATCGTCTACCGCGAAGTGAAGCGCTTTACCCGGATCTGGCCGCAGACCCTGCTGCCGCCGGCGATCACCATGGTGTTGTACTTTGTGATCTTCGGTAACCTGATCGGCCGGCAGATCGGCGACATGGGTGGTTTCACCTATATGGAGTACATCGTGCCGGGCCTGATCATGATGTCGGTGATCACCAACTCCTACGGCAACGTGGTCTCCAGTTTCTTCGGCAGTAAGTTCCAGCGCTCCATCGAAGAGCTGATGGTCTCGCCGGTGTCGCCGCATACCATTTTGATCGGCTACACCCTGGGTGGCGTACTGCGCGGCTTGATGGTGGGCGTGATCGTGACGCTGCTATCACTGTTCTTCACCCACCTGCAGGTGCATCACCTCGGCGTCACCATTCTGGTGGTGGTGCTGACGGCGACCATCTTCTCGCTGCTGGGGTTTATCAACGCCGTGTTTGCACGCAACTTCGATGACATCTCGATCATCCCGACTTTCGTGCTGACGCCGCTGACCTACCTGGGCGGGGTCTTCTACTCCATCACCTTGCTGCCGCCGTTCTGGCAGACCGTGTCGCTGGCCAACCCGGTGCTGCACATGGTCAACGCCTTCCGCTACGGCATCCTGGGCGTGTCGGATATCAAGATCAGCGTGGCGATCACCTTCATGCTGGTGGCGACTGTGGTGTTGTATATCGGTTGCGCGAAGCTGCTGGTGAGCGGGCGCGGGATGCGTACCTGATAAAACGCGGTCAAAAAATGTGGGAGGGGGCTTGCTCCCGATTGCGATGTGTCAGCTACAGATAAGCTGACTGACATACCGCTATCGGGATGTAGAACCGTAGACATCGTTTACATCTGAAACCGGGGACATCGTTTACACATTTGAGGCCTGGACGCGGGTCATACCTCGTCCCAGCCTCCCCAAGGGATAATCACACAGGTACAAATCCCAAGCTTCATCTTCAGCTTCTTTGAGCCCTATCCTTTCCCCGGACAGCGCCTCGCTGATAAATACCAACTTGCCGTTCCACTTGATCGATCCGTCCTGCCTGACGCTTCGAACTTTCATTTCTGCCGGATATTCCACATCGG
>NZ_VYKD01000008.1:0-44549 GCF_032424295.1 Pseudomonas sp. JV449
TCGCTCGGGATAAATACCCAGCCGAATCCACCAAACTGCCAGTGTGGATATTCTTGCCAGGCCAGGAGAGGCGAACGGTACCCCGTTGTCCGAACGGATAACTTCCGGCATGCCGTACTCCTGAAAAAGCCTCTCAAAGGCCTGTTTTACAGGCTGAGTCATGATCTTGGGATGGGCCCTGCACGCTAAAATCAGCCGCGACGCATGGTCTGTGACGGTCAAAGGGAAGCACATCTGAGCATTAAGCATCTTGAACTGCCCTTTGTAGTCAGCACACCACGTCTTGTTAGGTTCGTCGGCCTTTCGCATTTGTGCGTGGGAAATGCTGTGTCGGCGTTTGAAGCGCCGCTTTTTGACGAGCCCAAGTCGGTCAAGCCATTGACCGGCCGTACTTGGAGAGGGCCAGGTGACGGAGGGATCTTCCAGCCGTAATAGCTCGAGAAGCTTTTTCGGCCCCCATTTATCGTGAGCCTCCTTCATCGCGACTACACGGGCCAAAATCTCGTCGTCGGTTTTATTTGGGCTGTTGTGAGGTCGCCGGGACAGTTCGGATAAAGACCTCAAATCGCCGTCGTGCCGGGCAATCCACTTATCGACGGTAGGTCGGCTAACGTCAAAGCGGCGTGCCAACTGGCTTTTGGTGAAGTTGCCAGAAAGCCAATCAGCTACCAGCTTGATTCTTTGATTCATGGGGGACTCTTGGTTCCAGGGCATGATCAGTTACCTCCTGATCATGCGTATTAGCCTGTAAACCATGTCCCCGGTTAGAAATGTAAACGATGTCCCCGGTTTGTACCGGGGCAAGCCCCCTCCCACATTTGGTTTTTGTGTCAGGTCTTCAGGCTTTCAGTGCCAGCTCGATCAGCGTGTGCAGTTCTTCAACGTTCAGCGGTGCGCTTGAGAACAGAATACGAAACACCGTCGGCGCTGCCAGCAGATTGATCAAGTGGTCCACGCTCGGTGGCGACTGGTGCGGATAACGGTCGACAATCGCCTGAAGCTGCCCACTCAAGATGCTCACGCAGTAGCCCGGCGTCCCCCTGCATTGCAGGTCGCGCATCATGTTGCGGCCCGGCTCCGAACTCATCTCATCCAGGTATTGCTCGGCCCACGCCCGCAAGTCGCCACGCAGGCTGCCGGTGTTGGCGGGCTCGCTGTCGGGGCGCATACGCGCCAGGGCCACATCCGCCAGCAGCACCGAGAGGTCGCCCCAGCGCCGATAGATGGTCGAGGGCGTTACGCCTGCGCGCGCGGCAATCATCGGCACCGTGACACTGGAGCGCTCATGGGTTTCGAGCAATTCACGCACGGCCGAATGGACCGATTCCTGTACCCGGGCACTGCGGCCCCCCGGGCGGAGGCCTTCTTTTATCGCCATGCGTGTGACCTTAACACAAAGAATTTGCTTTAAGCGCCGGCGAGTAGCACACTCCGCAAAAGCAAAAAATTAGCTTTAGCGGAGCGTGCCCATGTCCAGCCTCACTTCTCATCGTTCCAGCCTGGTGTTCCTCGCGGTCACGTTGCTGACGTTTCTCGCCGCTTCCAGTGCGCCGACTCCGTTGTATCACCTGTACCAGGAGGGGCTGCATTTTTCGGCGGGCACGCTCACGCTGATCTTTGGCGTGTACGCCCTGAGCCTGTTGGCGGCGCTGTTGACCGTGGGCGCGCTGTCGGACCACCTGGGACGCAGGCCAGTGATTTTTACGGCGTTGGTCCTGAATATGTTGGCGATGCTGCTGTTTATCAATGAAGGCAGCGTGGCCTGGCTGATCGCTGCGCGTACCGTACAGGGGTTTGCCACCGGCATGGCCACGGCGGTGCTGGGCGCGGCCTTGCTCGACACCGACCGCCAGCAGGGCCCGCTGGTCAACAGCGTGGCGCCGCTGCTGGGCATGGCGTGCGGTGCGATGGGCAGCAGCGTGCTGGCGGAGTTCGCGCCACTGCCGACGCAGTTGATCTACTGGACGCTGCTGGCGCTGATGCTGATGCAGGCGCTGTATGTGTGGCGCCTGCCGGAAACCGTTGATCGTATTCCCGGTGCACTGGCCTCGCTGCGCCCCACGCTGCATGTGCCGCCCCAGGCGCGTCGCGCGTTGTGGCTGTCATTGCCGGTGGACGTGGCGGTGTGGGCGATGGGGGGCTTTTACCTGTCCCTGGCGCCGTCGCTGGTACGGGCGGCGACAGGCTCTACATCGAACCTTATCGGTGGCGGCCTGGTGGCGGTGCTGACGTTGAGTGGCGCGCTGATGATCTTCACCCTGCGCAATCGCCCGGCCAGCAAGGTGCTGCGCCTGGGCGCGACGCTGCTGGCGGTGGGGGTGGCGCTGATCCTTACGGCGGTGCACAGCGCCAGCCTGCCGCTGTTTTTTATCGCCACATTGATCGCCGGCAGCGGCTTCGGCGCCGGCTTTCTCGGCGCATTGCGCAGTGTGGTGCCGCTGGCTTTGCCCCATGAACGGGCAGGCTTGATGTCGGCATTCTATGTGCTGAGTTATTTGGCGTTCTGCTTACCTTCGCTGCTGGCGGGCAACCTGATTCGCAGCTTTGGCCTGATCGTCACCACCGACGGTTACGGCGCTGTACTGATCCTGCTGGCCCTCGGGGCGTTGGTCGCCTTGCTGCTGCAGGATTCGGCAAAATCCAAGGCGGCCTGCATATCTGTAAAGTAGATAACAGTTAGAGATATTACCCGTTATATAGATATTCGATCAGGTTCTACCATGGCCTCAACCTCATGCGAGGAAGAGGATTGCCATCATGAACTGCTCGACGACCATCAGCTACAAACCCTTCAGTCACCTGACCCGGCCTCGGGAAGTGATTCGCCAATTCACCCCCAACTGGTTCGCCGCGACCATGGGCACCGGTGTGCTGGCGCTGGCCCTGGCGCAATGGCCGGTCAACCTGCCAGGTGTGCAGGCCATTGCCGAAGCACTGTGGTGGTTCACCATTGGTCTGTTCATTCTGTTCAGTGCCCTGTATACCGCGCGCTGGGTGATGTTTTTCCACGAGGCGCGGCGGATTTTCGGGCACTCCACGGTCTCGATGTTCTTCGGCACCATCCCCATGGGCCTGGCGACCATTCTCAATGGCTTGCTGCTGTTTGGCCTGCCGCGTTGGGGCGCCGATGTGATTGCGTTGGCCGAAGCCCTGTGGTGGCTGGATGTGGCGATGGCCCTGGCCTGCGGTGTGCTGATTCCCTTCATGATGTTCACCCGCCAGGAACACAGCATCGATCAGATGACTGCGGTCTGGTTGCTGCCGGTGGTGGCGGCCGAAGTCGCCGCAGCCAGCGGCGGCTTGCTCGCGCCGCACCTGGCGGACGCTCATTCGCAACTGGTGATGCTGGTGACCAGCTACGTGTTGTGGGCGTTTTCCCTGCCGGTGGCGTTCAGCATCCTGACCATCCTGATGTTGCGCATGGCCCTGCACAAACTGCCCCACGCCAACATGGCGGCGTCGAGCTGGCTGGCGCTGGGCCCGATCGGTACCGGTGCCCTGGGCATGTTGTTGCTGGGCGGCGATGCTCCGGCGATCTTTGCCGCCAATGGCTTGTCCGGCGTGGGTGAAATAGCCCATGGGCTCGGCCTGGTCGCAGGCATCACCCTGTGGGGCTTCGGCTTGTGGTGGATGCTGATCGCGGTATTGATCACCCTGCGTTACCTGCGCGGCGGTATCCCGTTCAACCTCGGTTGGTGGGGCTTTACCTTCCCATTGGGGGTGTACGCCCTGGCCACGCTGAAGTTGGCGAGCCTGCTGCACCTGGGCTTCTTCAGCGCCTTCGGTAGCCTGCTGGTGGTGGCGTTGGCGCTGATGTGGCTGATCGTGGCCAAGCGCACCGTGCAGGGCGCCTATAAGGGAGAGCTTTTTGTTTCGCCGTGCATTGCAGGACTAGGGAATAAGTAAGCGGAGTTAGGTAAAGTCGTGGCCTGATAACTATTAGGCCACGCAGGAACACGGACGATGAGCCACCCCTCACAATTCACCTTGCTGCGCACACGGCGCTTCCTGCCGTTTTTCATCACCCAGTTGCTGGGCGCTTTCAACGACAACATCTTCAAGCAATCGCTGATCCTGGCGATTCTCTACAAGCTCATCATCGACGGTGACCGCAGCATTTGGGTCAACCTGTGCGCCTTGCTGTTTATCCTGCCGTTCTTCCTGTTTTCGGCGCTGGCCGGGCAGTTTGGCGAAAAATTCAACAAGGATGCGTTGATCCGTGCGATCAAGATCGGCGAGATCGTGATCATGGCCGTCGGTGCCACAGGCTTCCTGTTCAACCATTTGGAATTGATGCTGCTGGCGTTGTTTGCCATGGGTACCCATTCGGCGCTGTTCGGTCCGGTGAAGTACTCGATCATGCCCCAGGCCCTGCACGAAGATGAGCTGGTAGGTGGCAACGGCCTGGTGGAGATGGGTACGTTCCTGGCCATCCTGGCCGGCACCATTGGCGCCGGTATCATGATGTCGTCCACCCATTACGCGTCGATCGTGGCGGTGGCGATTGTCGGCGTGGCGGTGCTGGGTTACCTGGCCAGCCGCAGCATTCCACGGGCTGCCGCATCCACGCCGCAACTGCGCCTGGATTGGAATATCTTCACCCAGTCCTGGGCCACGCTGCGCATGGGCCTGGGGCAGACGCCCGCGGTGTCGCGCTCGATTGTCGGTAACTCGTGGTTCTGGTTTGTCGGCGCGATCTACCTGACGCAGATCCCGGCCTACGCCAAGGAGTGGTTGTACGGCGATGAAACCGTGGTCACCCTGATCCTCACCGTGTTCTCGGTGGGCATCGCCCTGGGCTCGATGCTCTGCGAAAAACTCTCCGGGCGTAAGGTGGAAATCGGCCTGGTACCGTTTGGCTCGTTCGGCCTGACGGTGTTCGGCCTGCTGCTGTGGTGGCATTCCGGCGGTTTCCCGCAGAACGTCCAGGCCAACGATTGGCTCGCGGTGCTCAGCTACGGCCAAGCCTGGTGGGTGTTGTTCGATATCCTTGGCCTGGGTGTGTTCGGCGGCTTCTATATCGTGCCGCTGTACGCGCTGATCCAGTCGCGTACCGCCGAGAACGAGCGGGCGCGGGTGATCGCCGCCAACAACATTCTCAATGCGCTGTTCATGGTGGTATCGGCGATCGTGTCGATCCTGCTGCTGAGCGTGGCCAAGCTGTCGATCCCGGAGTTGTTCTTGGTGGTGTCGCTGCTCAACATCGCGGTCAACGCCTACATCTTCAAGATCGTCCCCGAGTTCACCATGCGCTTCATGATCTGGCTGCTCAGCCACTCCATGTACCGCGTGGAGCATCGCAACCTCGACCTGATCCCGGACGAAGGCGCAGCGTTGCTGGTGTGCAATCACGTGTCGTTTGTCGATGCGTTGTTGATCGGTGGCGCGGTGCGTCGGCCGATTCGCTTTGTCATGTACTACAAGATCTACCGTTTGCCGGTGCTGAACTTTATCTTCCGCACCGCCGGGGCGATTCCGATTGCCGGGCGCAATGAAGATATCCAGATCTACGAAAAGGCCTTCACGCGCATTGCCCAGTACCTGAAGGACGGGGAGTTGGTGTGTATCTTCCCGGAAGGCAAATTGACGGCGGATGGCGAGATGAATGAGTTCCGTGGTGGGGTGACGCGCATCCTGGAAGAGACACCGGTGCCGGTGATTCCGATGGCGTTGCAGGGGCTGTGGGGGAGTTTCTTCAGCCGCGATCCGCACAAGGGCTTCTTTCATCGGATCTGGTCGCGGGTGGTATTGGTGGCGGGTGAGCCTGTTGCCGTGGGGGCGGCTACGCCTGCGCAGTTGCAGGCGGTGGTGGGTGTTTTGCGGGGGAGTGTCAGGTAGTTCTGTGCTGGATGTTCCGGACTCATCGGGGGCTTGCCCCCGATGGCGGTAGCGGCCTAAGCGCTGATCTTAAGCCCAACAAGCCCGCAAATGATCAACGCCACACTGGCCAATCGAAACAACGCCATGGACTCCCCGAACAGGACAATCCCGGCAATCACGGTGCCCACCGCACCCACGCCGGTCCAGATGGCATAGGCGGTGCCCAGGGGCAGTTCTTTCATGGCCAGCCCCAGCAGGCCGAGGCTGATAGCCATGGCTGCAATCGTCAGGGCCGTGGGCAGTGGCTTGCTGAAACCGTCGGTGTACTTCAGGCCGACGGCCCAGCCGACTTCGAACAAGCCGGCAAAAAACAGAATGATCCAGGACATGATGACCTCGCTTCCATAGGCGGGGTCGTCCCCGGATTGTGCGCCTCGACAGCGTCGCGAGGTCGTCCCCGCGAAGCTCGGTAGAGTGCCGAAAATTGATCATGCGATCAAGTTTGCGGCGTGTTCTCCATTACGCGGCGGTCTTCCTTCTCGCTCATGCGGCGGAAATACGTCGACAGCAATGCCCCGGAAATATTGTGCCAGACACTGAACAACGCACTGGGCACTGCCGCCAACGGCGAAAAGTGCGCACTGGCCAAGGCGGCGCCCAGCCCTGAGTTCTGCATGCCCACTTCCAGCGCCAACGACTTGCGTTGGGCCAATGGCAACTTGAACACGCGGCCGGTGAAGTAGCCCAGCAGGTAGCCGAAGCTGTTGTGCAGCATCACCACAGCCATGATCAGCAGGCCCGATTCGGCAATTTTCGCCTGGCTGGCAGCCACTACCGCGGCGACGATGATCACAATGCTGACCACCGACACCAGGGGCAGCACGTCCACCGCATGGCGGACCCGCTCGCCGAGCACGCGTTGCGCGACCACGCCGAGCACGATCGGCAGCAGCACCACTTGCAGGATCGACCAGAACAACTCCATGAACGACACCGGCAACCAGGCCGAGGCCAACAGCCAGATCAGCGCCGGGGTGAGCAGCGGGGCGAGGAGGGTGGTGACGGCAGCGATGGCCACCGACAGCGCCAGGTCGCCACGGGCCAGCCAGGTCATCACGTTGGAGGAGGTGCCGCTTGGGCAGCAACCGACCAGGATCACGCCGACGGCAATTTCCGGCGGCAGGTGAAAGGCCTGGCACAGCAGCCAGGCCACCCCCGGCATGATCACGAAATGCGCGACCACGCCCAGAGCCACGCGCCACGGGTGGCGAGCGACTTCGGCGAAGTCTTCAAGTTTGAGGGTCAGCCCCATGCCGAACATCACCAGGCCCAGCAGCGGGACGATGGCGCTTTTCAGGCCGATGAACCAGCTGGGCTCGAGGAACGCGACAACGGCGAAGATCAACACCCAGTAGGCGAAGGTATTGCCGACGAAGCGGCTCAAGGCGGCGAGTGCGCGCATGGGGGTGTCCTTGTTATTAGATTCTTGAAGTGCAAATGCGATCAAATGTGTGAGGGGCAATTCCCCTCCCACAATTTGATCTTCAAATGGCTTAGATACCTTGCGGGGTTTCTTCGCCGCCAAGTGCTTCGATCAGCGCCGGCAGGAAGTCACCGAAGGTCAGCATCATCAGCGTGAAGCTGGCGTCCAGTTGACCCAGGGCCTCTTCACCACCGTCCTGTTCCGCCTGGTCTTGCAGCAGGTCTTCGAACTTCAGGCGCTTGACGGTCATCTTGTCGTCGAGCATGAAGGACAGCTTGTCCTGCCAGGCCAGGGACAATTGGGTCACGACTTTGCCGGTGGTCAGGTGCAACTGGATTTCTTCGCCGGTCAGGTCCTGGCGCTTGCAACGCACAATGCCGCCGTCTTCGTGGGTGTCGCGCAGTTCGCATTCGTCGAGGACGAAGAAGTCAGCGGCCGGTTTCTGGGTGGTGACCCAGTCGGTCATGATGGCCGTGGGCGCGGTCTTCACGGTGAGTGGGCGAACCGGCAGGGTGCCGATCACTTCCCGCAGGGTGGAGAGCAGGTCTTCGGCGCGTTTCGGGCTGGCGGAGTTCACCAGGATCAGGCCCTGTTTCGGCGCGATGGCGGCAAAGGTCGACGAACGACGAATAAAGGCGCGGGGCAGGAAGGCCTGGATGATTTCATCCTTGATCTGGTCGCGTTCCTTTTTATAGACCTTGCGCATTTGCTCGGCTTCGATCTCTTCGACTTTCTCTTTCAGTGCGTCACGCACCACGCTACCCGGCAGGATGCGTTCTTCCTTGCGGGCGGCGATCAGCAGGAAGTCACCGCTGACGTGAACCAGGGGAGCGTCCTCGCCTTTACCGAAAGGCGCGACGAAACCGTAGGTGGTCAACTCCTGGCTTGCACAAGGGCGCGCCAGTTTGGTGGCCATGGCCGCTTCCAACGCCTCGGCATCAACAGGCAGATCTTGGGTCAGGCGATAGATAAGCAGGTTCTTGAACCACATGGGGTGAGTCTCTCCTTTATACAAAGGGGGGCATTATTCTCTTGATAGCGCCCCAGGCCAACCCTGCCTAAGCCATTGGAAGGCCTCAAAAAAAAGATTTAAGAAAGTGCTTGCCAGACCCAAGGTCGCTCCGTAGAATGCGCGCCACACCGAGACGAAGGGTGATTAGCTCAGCTGGGAGAGCATCTGCCTTACAAGCAGAGGGTCGGCGGTTCGATCCCGTCATCACCCACCATTCGCTTCATGTGTTACGCGCAGCGGTAGTTCAGTCGGTTAGAATACCGGCCTGTCACGCCGGGGGTCGCGGGTTCGAGTCCCGTCCGCTGCGCCATATTCGGTAGCCTGGAACGCTGAACGCCAGGTCACCACAGAAAGCCCGCCTGATCGCGGGCTTTTTGCTGTCCGGAATATGGCAAAAAATCGTACGATGAACTTTTTTTGAATAAATTGCATTTAAATCAAGACATTACGATTTTTTGGTGTATGATGCGCCCACACCGAAACGAAGGGTGATTAGCTCAGCTGGGAGAGCATCTGCCTTACAAGCAGAGGGTCGGCGGTTCGATCCCGTCATCACCCACCATTCGCTTCACGTGTTACGCGCAGCGGTAGTTCAGTCGGTTAGAATACCGGCCTGTCACGCCGGGGGTCGCGGGTTCGAGTCCCGTCCGCTGCGCCATATTCGGTCACCTGGCCCACTGAACGCCAGGTCACCACAGAAATCCCGCTCATTGAGCGGGTTTTTTTTGCCTGCGATTTGACCTTTCTGCGCCTTGCCTTTGCGCTGACGCTACCTGACCTTTTTCTTGCGTGGCTGGCGCGTGGTCAAGTGCTCGAAGCAAAAAGACGCAGTGCCGAACACGGCTATTATGGTCAGGACGATCATGCCTAGGGTTGAGCTTTCCACGATGGGCTTCCTACGTGATGGAGTAGGCGTCCACGGTAGAGTTACGGCGAAAGCGCCTCAATAGACCCGACGCAATCCTTACGACGCCGGGCCCATTGTTACGCAGTCTTTACGGGGCGTTGCGGCTGTGGCGGTAATCGCTGACCGCTTCATACACCGCCTTGCGCAAGCGATTGATGCCACCGATGGGCCGATGCTCGGCTACGCCAAACCATGGGTTGAACGACTGGTTGTCGCACGCCAGGTTCTGCTCGGGCGTATCGAAATCCTGGGCCGGGATCCGCACCTTGGCTACGCTCTCGTAGGGCGCATCGCTCTCCTTCCACTCGATGCTGGTGTCTTCGATCGGCATGAATTTCTGCGGGTTCTGCCGCTGGATCTGCAACACGAAACATGCCGGCACGCGGTCGGTGGACAGCTGCTGGCTCAAGGCACTGCGCAGGAAGTTCGGCAGGTCCTGGTTCTGCTTGGGCAGGGCGTATTCCGGGCAGCTCTGTGGGTCGGGCGCCACACGGAACTTGGCATTGGCCGCGCCGAACTTGTAGGGCGATACCGAAAAATAGGTGGTCTGTGTCGGGCTGGCCGGTGCGGGTGCCAGGGTTGCCAGGGCGATAAACAGGTGACGCACCTGCCAACTGCGCGGGTCGGCCTTGGGGAAGAACGCCAGGACTTTCTTGCCATCCGCCTGGGCGCCGATGTTCTGCGCGTACTCCGCCACATCGCTGACAAAGAAATTCGGGTGGCTGAACATCACGAAGTCCTGTTCCGTGCGGGCCTGCTGGTCGGCGAGCAATTGTTTGCCCGGCACATCCAACAGCTTGAGCGCCATGCCCCGGGCATCGCGGATGCTGTCGAACTGCGGGTAGGCGTTGCCGTTGGACAAGCGCATCATGGCCTGCCAGGTCTTGCCTGGTTCGGCAAATACGCCCTGGCGCAACGCCGGGTCGAGATCGGCCAGCACACTGACTTCGGCTTTCACGCAACCATGGGCCTTGGCGTGGGCATCGCGCAGGTAGCGCGTGCCTTCGCGATGCTGGTCAACGATGCGCACGGCGGTCTGGATAATGCCCTGGGTCATTGCCGCTTCACCCGCAGGGATCTGCTCGTCCGGCGACACCGGTCCGCTGTGCTGCCAGGCAAACCAGGCCGTGCTCGCCAGCCAGCCGAGCAGGCCGAGGCCCACCAGCCACAACAGGGTCTTGCCGAGAAACCGGCCAAGGCCCAGCCACAGGCGGGCGAGCAGGGAAGGTTGGTCGTATCGAGATCGGATCATCATGGCAGTTGTTGCTCCAGCGGGCCGCCCAGCACTTTGAGGTATTCCAGCAGTGCCCAGCGTTCCTGCGGCAGCAAGCTGCGGCCGATAACGCCATTGCCACGCTTGCCGGCACGGAATTCGTGGCCGCTGTTGTGGTTGCCGGTGAGTTTGGTATCGAACAGGAAGGCATTCTTGAACGCTGCGGTCTCAAAGCCCAGGTGACGCGGGTCGTAGTTGAAGGTGCCTTTATAGAAGGTGGTGCTGCGTTCATCCTGAGGCGAGAGCAACTGGTAGATCGTCGGCACCGAGCCGTTGTGCAGGAACGGCGGGGTCGCCCACACACCGGCCAGCGGGCGGGCCTTGTAGGCACGCAACTCGCGCACGCCAATGGGCAGGCCGTAGCCATCCAGGCGCGGGCGCTCGGCCGCGGTGACGCCGGCGGCGCGGTAGGCGTGATCTTCGACGAAGGCGGTGACGTAGGCCAGGCCCTTGGCCACGGACATTTTCTTCAGGTCCAGCGGCTCGGTGGGGGTGGGGTGCAGTTCGACATTGAGCTTGGCCAGTTCCGCCGGGTCCCACTGCAGGGCACTGAGGTCATAGCGCTGGTCGGCAATGTTGCTGGCGGTGCCGGGGTCGGTGCCGATGTACTCCACCGGCAGCATTTTCAGCTGCTGCACCGGGCGGCCATTTTCCTCGGTGACGGCCGGTACATGGCAGCCGGCGCAGTTCTCGGCGAACAGCCCGCGGCCCTGGGCGGCGAGGGGCTTGTCGACGGGGCCGAACAAGTCCTCGGGCCAGGTCGGTGGTTTGAGGCGTTGCAGGGTTTCTTCGATCCGGTTGAGGTCACGCACCCTGACGCTCGACGGGTAGCGCGCATCGCCCTGAAGCGGTTGGCCGGCGGCGTCGAAAAAGCTCAATGTCGCGCCTACACCGAGGGCTTCACCGATATTGCGCGCCATGGGTTGCTGGGCCGAGCCGTTCCATTGCACCCAGTCGAAGGTCCAGATGTCCCACAGCTGCGGGTAGTCCACCGGCGCATTGGCGACGCGGTAGTTGTCTGGCGAAATGGCATCGCCAAAGCTGGCATTGGCGATTCGGCCAAAGGCGTCGGTGCGGCCTGGTCCCTCTTCGGTGGGGTAGAGGCCGCGGTGGGTGTCGTTCCAGGCGACCTTGAGGAACTGGTTCAGCGACTGTTTGAAGTCCTCGCGCAACTGGCTGTGCTCGGCGTCGTAGCGATCCCCCAGCACCTGGCGGGCAAACCGCTCGAATTTCCAGGGGTTGTAGTAGGTGGCGGCGAGGCTGGCGACCAGGGCCTGGCCGAAACTGCCACCGCGCAAGGTGGGTACGCTGGAAGGCAGTACGTGTTGGGCCGAGCCGCCGTCGATACGCAGGGCCTGGCCCTTGAAGTGTAATTCGCCGGTATGGCAGGCGGCGCAGGTAATATCCAGGTACTCGACGTTGCTGTCGGCGTTTTTGTGCCGGGCGAAGCCCACGGGCAGGTTGCCGGGGTTTTGCGTGGTGGGTACCTGCTTGGGGTCCACCAGGAAACCGAAGCGCGCCAGGTACTCCGGCGTGGCAAAACGCCGCTCGGAGAACGGCAGTTCCAGGGCGGTGAACCAGTTGTAGTGCAGGCCTTTTACTTGGGTGCCCTGGGGCGTGAAGTAATAGGTCTGGCGGTCGGCGGCACTCCATTGGTCCTGGTAGCGCACCTGTTCCACCGGCACGTAGTCGGGCAGCCTGGGGTTGACGGTGTAGTACAGCACCACGGCCAGGATCAGGCCCAGCGCGATGAGTATCAGCAGTAAAACACGGGAAAAAATGCGCAAGATGGCTATCCTTGTCTCGGCCTTGTCGAGTGGTCGCGTTGTTATGCCATTACGCCACGGGTGCGGCAAGTGGCCATGAGTCAGATGAGAGGCGGTCCCGCGATCCGTCGCGGGCTCCCATAATGAATGAAAATGCTTTTAAACACGTGAACTTATCGGAAGTTTCCTGCTCACATGCCGGTAGCCATTGGTCGTGGCCGCCTGATAAGCTCGCGACTTTATTCGAATGCCCTTTTGGCGCATGAACAAGGAAATAGCATGAAACAGCATCGGTTGGCGGCGGCGGTGGCCCTGGTTAGCCTGGTACTTGCGGGTTGTGATTCGCAGACCAGCGTAGAGCTGAAAACCCCGGCGCAGAAAGCTTCCTACGGCATCGGCCTGAACATGGGCAAAAGCCTTGCCCAGGAAGGCATGGATGACCTGGATTCCAAAGCGGTAGCCCAAGGCATCGAAGATGCCGTCGGCAAGAAAGAGCAGAAGCTCAAAGACGACGAACTGGTTGAAGCGTTTGCCGCACTGCAGAAGCGTGCTGAAGAACGCATGACCAAAATGAGCGAAGAGTCGGCAGCCGCCGGCAAGAAATTCCTCGAAGACAACGCCAAGAAAGACGGCGTAGTCACCACCGCTTCCGGCCTGCAGTACAAGATCACCAAGAAAGCCGACGGCCCACAGCCTAAGCCAACTGACGTGGTGACTGTTCACTACACCGGCAAGCTCACCAACGGCACCACCTTTGACAGCTCCGTGGATCGCGGCAGCCCGATTGACCTGCCGGTCAGCGGCGTGATTCCTGGCTGGGTCGAAGGCCTGCAACTGATGCACGTAGGCGAGAAGGTCGAGTTGTACATCCCGTCCGACCTGGCCTACGGCGCCCAGAGCCCGAGCCCGGCAATCCCGGCAAACTCGGTGCTGGTATTCGACCTGGAACTGCTGGCCATCAAGGACCCAGCCAAGGCTGAAGCCCCTGCTGCACCTGCCGCCAAGAAGTAATCGGCGCTTGAACACGCAACGCCCCGTCTTGACGGGGCGTTGTTGTTTTCGGGGTTTTCAAAATCAGTACCTGTAGACATCCGATCGAACGCCCGTACGCTGTAACAGTCTGATGTAAGACTCGAGTACGGGTATCGGCACATCTGCGCCAAGTCAATGAATTCTTGGGTTTTTTTGATGTGCGCAAAAAACGCCCGATCTGACTGGAAGCCTTGTAGACCGTGGCTTTCAGCTGGTAAAACAGGCTCTGTTCACAAGGTTATCCACAATTTGTGTGGATAACCTTTCTGTTTGATGGAACTGGAGTGACAGATGAAACCACCCTTCAATTTCACCCGTTTCCTGCCCATGGCGGCACGCTTGCTGGGCCGTGGACGTTTGCCGACCCTGCTGTTCGCTGTCGCCGCCAAAGGCTCCAGCCAGGGCAACCGCCTGGGTAAGCTCAAGGATGATCTCAAGCTGCTTCAATCCCTGTGCCTGGCCTACTGGCGTGGCGAGTACCGAGCCATCAGCCCCAAGGCGCTGATCTCTGTGGTGGCGGGGTTGATGTATTTCCTCAGCCCGATTGATGCGATCCCGGACTTTATCCCCATGTTCGGCATGCTCGACGACATCGCCGTACTGGCGTGGGTCATGAAGACCCTGGAAGGTGAACTGAGCGCGTTTCGCGCCTGGCGTGACGCACAGCGCCCGGAAAAACTCGCGGTGGTTGAGCGTTTGCCTGCCACCCCGGCCTTGCTGGCCAAGGAAAACCCGCAAAAAAACGGATGACGTGGCTATCCCCCTGCGACCTTTGTGGCTGTTAGGATTACACTCCTAAGGAAAGAGCTTACTCAGTAAGTGCAGTTATCCTACGGGGCGGTCATGGATATTCAGATAATTTCACGCAATGGCGAACCCGAGTACGCGGTGTTGCCATGGGATCAGTACCAGGCGCTGCTAAAAGCCGCCGGTCAGCAACAGCCTTCACCGACGCCTTCTCCTACTGCACACGCCGCACCTGACCAGGATCTGCGCCCGCTCGCAGACCTGCGCGGCTTGCGTGAAGCCAAGGGCCTGGCGATTGAAGCGTTGGCCCGCACCGTGGGCATCAGCCCCTCGTATCTAGGATTGATCGAAAGTGGTGAACGTCAGCCGGATGCCGCAATCCGCCGCAGCCTGGCCTGGGAATTAGGCGTTGCAGGTTGGAGGGATGAATCTTGAGCCTACGTATCAGTCGTCAACATTGGGATGGGTTACTTAACGAACTGGACCAGGCGCGCCGCCAGCGCCATCTGCTGACCTACCGAGCACTGTTGGAGCGCCTGCAATTTCCGACGCCAGCGATGCAAACCCTGGCCGCTGCCCTGGAGCACCTGGCGGCGCTGGACGCCAAGGCCGAGCAACCGTTGCGCAGCTCCCTGGTGATCAGCCAGGGCGCCAGCCGCCTGCCGCGTACCGGGTTCTTTGAGTGTGTGGAGCGCCTGGGGCGTTTCAGCGGGCCTTCCGATGGTGTGGCCGCCGCCTCCTGGCATGCCTCGGAAGTGGTGCGGGTGTTCGAATACGAGTATCCGGAGTCTGCCGAGGCTTAAAGTGCCTGGGGCAACATGTCCATGCTGTCGATCACATGGATGCTGTAGCCGGTCATATCCTTGGCATGGTGCTTGGCCTGCGAGGCCAGTTCCGCCAACTGGCTGGCATCGAGTTGTCCACAGGCCTGTGGATACAAATGCACCACCCCGATCGACAGTGACAGCAACGCAAACTCCTGGCGTACGCCCTGGCGGTTCAGCGCCACGAAGCAGCCGGCGTCGAGGTGCTCGGCGCGGTAGAAGCGCCTGCACTGGGTATGGAAATCGTCCAGCAGCTGGTTGAGCCGCTTGCGCCAATCCTGTGGCCCCAATACCAGCAGAAAGTCATCGCCACCGATGTGCCCGACAAAGTCGCGGCTGGGGTCGACCCGGTCGTTCAGGCACTGCGCCAGGCACAGCAACACCTCATCCCCACGTCCGTAGCCGTAGATGTCGTTGAACGGCTTGAAGCTGTCG
Organism: Pseudomonas sp. JV449; assembly: GCF_032424295.1. NCBI lineage: Bacteria > Pseudomonadati > Pseudomonadota > Gammaproteobacteria > Pseudomonadales > Pseudomonadaceae > Pseudomonas > Pseudomonas sp. JV449. The sequence continues at coordinate 15,300 of NZ_VYKD01000008.1, forward strand.
ATATCCACGTAGCAGATCACCGATTCTCGCTGTTGCTGCAACAGTCGCGTCAGGCACTGCTGGATCGGCACGTTGCCGGGCAGCAGGGTCAGCGGGTTGGCATAGCGCGCCTGCTGGATTTTCAGTTCGGTGATCAGCTTGAGTACATCGATTACCCGGCCCAGGCCGAGGTAATCGCCATTGAGGGTGATGATGAAATCTTCTTCGATACGTTGCCGTGCGCGGCTGGTCAGCAGGCGGCTGACCTGTTGCAGCGACTGGCTCAACTCTACCGCCAGAAAATCCGTACTCATCAGCCGGCTGATGGGCTTGCGCGCAAACAGGTCGGTGGCAAACGGCTTGAGCAGCGCATCGGAGAGTGAATGCCGGTGCACGATCCCCACCGGGTGGCCGCGTCCATCCAGAACCGCCAGGGAGTTAAGGTTGGCCTGGCGGCGGAACGCCTCCAACACCTGGGCGGTGGCGGTGTCCTGATCCACCGCCGGTTGTTCGCTGAGCAGGGCGCTGAGGTCGCCGGCTTCTTCGCTGAGGGCCACATTGGCCTGATCGGGCTTGGGCAGCATCTGGCGCGCTTCCTGTGGCGGCTGCTCCTGTGGACGGCAGAGCAGGTAACCCTGGACCAGGTCGACGCCCATCTCCGTCAATACCGCCAGCTCTTCCGGCAATTCGATGCCCTCGGCGATCACCTGGGCCCGTGAGGCCCTGGCGATCTGCAGGATAGAGCCGACAAACTCACGCTTGAGCGCATCCTGATGGATACCGTCGATAAAGTGGCGGTCGATCTTCACATAATCCGGGCGCAGCTCCGACCACAAGCGCAGGCTGGAATAGCCGGCACCCAAGTCATCCAAGGCAATCGAAAAGCCCATGTTGCGGTAATGGTGCAGGGCGGTTTGCAGCAGGTCGAAATCGTCGGTGGGGGTCTGCTCGGTGAGTTCGATCACCACCTGGCTCGGCGGAATGCCGAAGTCGCGCAGCAATTGCAGGGTGCGGCCCGGTTGATGAGCGGTCTCCATCAAGGATTCGGGCGAGACATTCAGGAACAGCTTGCCCGGCAGCTTTTGCTCGCTGAAGCGGCGGCATGCGCTTTCGCGGCAGGCCATTTCCAGTTCGCTGAGGCGACCGGCATGGCGCGCCACCGAGAACAGCGCGATGGGGGAGTGCAGCGGGCTGTTCGACGGGCCGCGGCTGAGGGCTTCGTAGCCAAGGATGCGCCGTTCTGACAGGCAGATGATCGGTTGGAACAGGCTGTGCAAACTGCCTTGAGCCAGGATAGAGCCCAATGCACTCAGCTGTTCGGTCATAGTCATGGCGATCTCGATCGAAAAAAAAGGACCGTGGGCGTTACGCCGACGGTCCTTCATTTCACGACAGAATGATGTCTATATGATGACACTCCAGGGAGCGATCACATTAAATCGCCATCATTTACTGCTTGGCCACCTGTTTGGTGATTTTCAGGTAGTCCAGCAGGATCCGGCCGCTCTCGGCCAGGTAAGCGTCGTCTTCCGGCTTGGTTTTATCCGCTTCGGTCGGCAGCGCATCCTCGTCTTCTTTCTTCAGCTCCTTGAGGGGTTCTTCGCCCTTGGCCTTGCGGCGGATGTTTTCCAAGGCGAGTTGCTTGTTTTCGATGTCGGAGTGCTGTGCACGACGGTCCACTTCATTGAGGCTGACGGTTTTTTCTTCCATCAACTTCTTGGCCAGGGCCAGCTTGTCGCGGATGAACACAAACTCGGCATCCTTGGCGGAGCGGGTATCGTGGTCAGCCTTCAACTGCGCGAGGAACGGCTTGAACGGGTCCGAGGCCGGCTTGATCGCAGGACGGATGGTGTCCCACGGCATGGCTTCCGGCAGGGCGCTTTCGCCGATTTCCTTGGTGTCGATGATCGACGGGAAATCGATGTCCGGCAGTACGCCCTGATGCTGGGTGCTCTGCCCGGAAACCCGGTAGAACTTGGCCAGCGTCAGCTTGAGCTCGCCATGGTTCAGCGGCTGGATGGTCTGCACGGTGCCTTTGCCGAAGGTCTGGCCGCCGATGATCAACGCGCGGTGGTAGTCCTGCATGGCGCCGGCGAAAATCTCCGAAGCCGAAGCCGACAGACGGTTGACCAGCAACGCCATCGGGCCTTTGTAGAAGGCACCCGGGTTCTCGTCTTCGAGCACGTCGACACGGCCATCAGCGTTGCGTACCAACACGGTCGGGCCCTTGTCGATAAACAGGCTGGTCAGCTCGGTGGCTTCCTGCAGGGAACCGCCGCCGTTGTTGCGCAGGTCGATGACCACGCCGTCGACTTTTTCCTTCTGCAGCTCGGTAAGGATTTTCTTCACGTCGCGGGTGGTGGACTTGTAGTCCGGGTCACCGGCACGGAAGGCCTTGAAGTCCAGGTAGAAGGCCGGGATTTCAATCACCCCCAGCTTGTAGTCCTTGCCATCCTGCTTGAGGTTGAGGACTTTCTTCTGCACGGCCTGGTCTTCGAGCTTCACCGCTTCACGGGTGATGGACACGATCTTGCTGGTCTGGTCGTTCGGTGCATTGGTGTGCGGAATCACTTCCAGGCGCACCACGCTGCCTTTCGGCCCACGGATCAGCTTGACCACTTCGTCCAGGCGCCAACCGACCACATCGACCATCTCTTTGTCGGCCTGGGCCACACCGATGATCTTGTCGGCAGGCGCAACCTGCTTGGTCTTGTCTGCCGGACCGGCCGGCACCAGGCGCACGATCTTCACCTGGTCATTGTCGCTTTGCAGGACGGCACCGATGCCTTCCAGGGACAGACTCATGTTGATATCGAAGTTTTCCGCGTTATCTGGCGACAGATAATTGGTGTGCGGATCGTAGGACATCGCGAAGGTGTTGATGTAGGCCTGGAAGATATCTTCGGCACGGGTCTGGTCCAGGCGTGCCAGTTGATTCTTGTAGCGCTTGGTCAACAGCTCCTGGATAGCCTTGGGCTCTTTGCCGGCGATCTTCAGGCGCAGCACTTCGTCCTTGACGCGTTTGCGCCAGAGGTCGTCGAGGGCGGCGGTGCTGGTCAGCCAAGGCGCGTCCTTGCGGTCCACCAGAAGGGTTTCCTTCTGGGTGAAGTCGAGCTTGTCGACACCCTTGTCCAACTCACCCAGGGCGAAGTCCAGACGCGCTTTCACGCGATCCAGGTAGCGCTTGTAGATGGTGAAGCCGGGCTGCAGGTCGCCGCTCTTGAGGAAGTCGTCGAACTGCGTCTTCCACTTGTCGAACTCAGCGATATCGCTGGCCAGGAAGTAGCTGCGCGACGGGTCCAGCAGCTTGAGGTAGCTGTCATAGATGATCACCGAGCGCGCGTCGTCCAGCGGCGGCTTGCTGTAGTGATGACGCTTGAGCAACTCGACGACGTTAAGGCTGGCAATCACCTCATCGCGGTCCGGCTGAAGGTTGTCCCAGCTGTTGGCTGCGAACGTATTGGTCGACATCGACGCGAAGCCGATACCAATGAAAAGAGCGAGGGCGGTGCTGGGGAACAGATGCTTCATGCTGATTCGACGCGGGGGCAATTGATAACGCATATTAGGCCGTCTTTGAAGTTGCCGGTTCCATAGGGGCCGGTCGCATAATGCAAAAAGCCCGGCGCTACTGCTACGGGCTCAGTCCAGACTCACTATGGAGGCACTGTGAAAGCATTGCAAGGCGTTGAAGGTCATGTGGAGTGGTTGGACGAACCAAGTCCTACATGTGATGTAGGCCAAGTTCGCATTCGTGTGGCGGCTGCGGGCCTTAATCGCGCCGATTTATTGCAGCGTGCAGGGCTCTATCCGCCACCGCCTGGCGCCAGTGCCGTACTGGGACTTGAGTGTTCCGGGGTGATCAGTGAAGTGGGCCCGGGTTCGTCCTGGCAGGTGGGCGATCGCGTCTGTGCGTTGCTGGCCGGTGGCGGCATGGCCGAAGAAGTGGTGGTGGATGCACGTCATGTGCTGCCGGTGCCGGAAGGTTTGTCGCTGATTGAAGCGGCGGCGCTGCCGGAGGTGTACAGCACTGCGTGGCTGAATCTGTTCCAACTGGCGGGCCTCAAGCCCGGTGAGAAAGTGTTGCTGCACGCCGGCGCCAGTGGCGTGGGCTCGGCGGCCATCCAGCTGTGCAAGGCATTTGGCAGCCCGTGCTGGGTCAGCGTCGGCTCGGCGCAGCGCCTGGCCTACTGTGAAGACCTGGGCGCCCAGGGCGGCGTAGTACGCACTGACGGTATCGAAGGGCTGCGGGATTTCGGGCCATTCGATGTGATCCTCGATCCGGTCGGCGGCAACTACGCCGCGCTGGACCTCAAGCTGCTGGCGCTGGACGGTCGCTGGGTGTTGATCGGCTTGATGGGCGGCCGCGAGGCGCAACTGGACCTGGCCCAGGTGCTGGCCAAGCGTGTGCAACTGCTGGGTTCGACCCTGCGCAGCCGTGACGATCAGTTCAAGGCCGACCTGTTCAGCGACCTGAGCCAGCATGTATGGCCGTTGTTTGCCGAAGGTCGCCTGAGCCCGCAATTGGCCAGGACGTTCCCGATCAAGGATGCCGAGGCGGCGTTTGCGGAGTTGGCGACTAACCAGATCGCCGGGAAGCTGGTGTTGGTAATTGACGAGAGCCTGACCTGATCCCGGATTGGAATAGGGTCGATGTAGGAGGGGGCAAGTCGAATCGTCGCACCGCCCCTCCCACCTTTGATTGGATTTCAAGTCGGGATAGGCGGTCTCAGACCCAGTGGTGGATTGGCCAGCCGGATTTTTCGGCGTGGGTGCGTAATACCGGGTCCGGGTTCACCACCTGCGGGTGATCCACCTTCAGCAACAGCGGCAAATCATTGCGTGAATCCGAATAGAAGTACGCGCCAGCCAATGTCTCACCTTCCTGCTCCAGCCATTCCAGCAAGCGCGTGATCTTGCCTTCGCGGTAGGTCAGTACCCCCACGGTACGGCCGCTGTACACGCCATGACTCACTTCCAGCTCAATCCCCAGCACCTCATCAATGCCGATACGCGCCGCAATCGGTTTCACCAGGTGGGTCCCCGAGGCGGAGATTACCAGGATCCGGTCGCCATTCGCCCGATGGCGGGCGATGGTCCTGGTGGCGTCGCTGTAGATCAGCGGTTCAATCACATCCTCGACCCAGGGCTCCACCAGGTGCTCGATTTCCTCCGGGGTGCGGCCGATCATCGGTTCCAGGCTGAAGTCCATGAAGTCTTCCATGGCCAGCTCGCCGCGGCTGTAGGCGTCCATCAGCTCGTTGTTCCTGCCCATGAACGACGCCGGGTCGACCCAGCCCAGGCGCCCCATCTGTTCGCTCCAGAGGGTGGCGCAGTCGCCATGGATCAGGGTGTCGTCCAAATCAAAAATTACCAATGCCATCCGTTACGCTCTCTCAAGATTCACTGCTGCTCAGGCTACTTCACACAGCGCACTGGGGTCGATGGAAAGTGCCAGGCGCTGGCCGTCCGGGTGCAGATCGTCCGCCGAGCGGTTGAGCACGTCCACCACCAATTCCACGCCACGGGCTTCGATGCGGTAGCGAATCACGTTGCCCAGCAGGCTATGGCTGCGCACCAGCGCGTCGAGTTCGCCGCTGCGGCTCAGTTCGATGGCCTCCGGGCGAATCGCGATGCGCCCGCTGATCGGGCGTTGCAGCAACTGGCTGGCCTTGTCGGCGTCCAGCAGGTTGTAGTTGCCGATGAAACCGGCGGCGAATACATCCACCGGTGCGGTGTAGAGGGTCTCGGCATCGCCGCTTTGCACGATCTTGCCCTGGTTCATCAGGAAGATCCGGTCCGACATGGTCAGGGCTTCTTCCTGGTCATGGGTCACGAAGATCGTGGTCAACCCCAGTTCGCGCTGGATCTGGCGGATCTGTTCGCGCAGGTGCTTGCGAATCCGTGCATCCAGCGCCGACAGCGGCTCATCCAGCAGCAACAGGCGCGGGCGGGTGACCAGGGAGCGGGCCAGGGCCACCCGCTGGCACTGGCCGCCGGACATCTGGTGCGGGTAGCGGCCGGCCAGGTCCTTGAGTTCCACCAGTTGCAGCACTTCCTGCACGCGCTTGTGGCTGTCATCGGCGTTGACCTTTTGCATGCGCAGGCCGAAGGCGACGTTCTGTTCCACGGTCATGTTGGGGAACAGCGCATAGCTCTGGAACACCATGCCGATGTTGCGTTTCTGTGGGCTCAGCGGAACGATGTCCTGGCCGTCCAGCAGGATTTTCCCACTGTCCACTGCGGTCAGGCCGGCGATGCAGCGCAGCAGGGTGGACTTGCCGCAACCGGATGGGCCGAGCAGGGTGACGAACTCACCCTTGGCGATTTCGCAGTTGATGTCACTGAACACCGGGGTGCCGGCGTAGCCTTTTTGCAGATGTTGGACGCTGACGAAGCTCATTGGCTTTTGTCCTTGTTCAAGGTATTGGCGGCCCAGGTCAGCACCAGCACAAAGAAGAAATAGGAAATCACGACGGCGCTGGTGAAGTGGCCGCTGCTGTTGCGCATGTTGTTCAGGTACACCTGCAGGGTTTCGTAGCGAGTGCCCACGAGGATATTGGCGAACACGAACTCACCGAACAGGAACGAGAACGACAGCAGCAGCGCCACCATCAGGCCTTTGCGCAGGTTGGGCAGCACCACGAAGAGCGCGGCCTGCCAGGTGCTGGCGCCGAGCAGTTGCGAGGCGTCCATCAGGTCGCGCAGGTTGATGGCTTGCAGGTTGTTGGTGATCGCCCGGTACATGAATGGCAGCGCCACGGTGAAGTAGCAGCCGATCAGGATCCACGGCGTGCCCACCATCGCAAACGGCCCGGAGCCGTACAGTTGCAGCAGGCCCACCGACGACACCACCGGCGGCACCGCGAAGGGCAGCAGGATCAGGATGTTCATCAAGGCGTCGAGCCTGGGAAAGTGGTAATGCACCACGAACAACAGCGGCAGAATCAACACCACCGACAGGATCAACGCACCCACGCACACCAGCAACGATTGCCCGAAGGCCATCAGGAAGCGTGGGTCGCTCCACAGCTGCACATACCACTTCACCGTGAAGCCCGCCGGCAGAATGGTTGCCGACCAACTGCTCGCAATGGAGTAGACGAACGTGCCGATCAGCGGCAGCACCAGGATCGCGAACAACAGGTACACCACCACGCGGTGGTAGAGGGAGGCCGGGCCGGCTTCAGCGCGAGACATGGTAGCTCCTCTTGAGCAGCAGTTGATGGACCACGGTGACCACGGTCATCAGCGCCACCAGCACCACGGCCAGTGCGCTGGCCATGTTTGGATCGAGGGATACATCCCCCGACACGAGGCCGGCGATACGAATCGGCAGCACGTTGAAGTTCCCGGTGGTCAGGGCGTAGACCGTCGCGTAGGCACCCAGGGCATTGGCCAGCAGGATCACGAACGTGCCCAGTAGCGCCGGGGTGAGCACCGGCAAGCCGATATGTCGCCAGAACTGCCAGCCATTGGCGCCGAGCAGGGCCGCCGACTCACGCCAGTCTTCACGCAGTGCGTCGAAGGCTGGGTAGAGCAGCAACACGCCGAGGGGGATCTGGAAGTAGGTATAGAGGATGATCAGGCCGGTCTTGGAGTACAGGTTGAAGTCCTGAATGATCCCGGCCTGCTTGAGCATGATGGTGATGCTGCCGTTGAACCCCAGCAGGATGATGAACGCGAAGGCCAGGGGCACGCCGGCGAAGTTGCTGGTCATGTTGGCGAAGGCGGTGACGAAGTTGCGCAGCGGCGAATCCACCCGGCGCAGGGAATAACTGCCCAGCGTGGCGATGATGATGCCGAAGATGCTCGAGTAGAAGCTGATCTCCAGGCTGAACTGGATGGCTTGCAGGTAGAACTTCGAACTGAAGATGCGCGTGAAGTTGTCCAGGCCCCAGCCAGTGTCTTCGGTCTGCAGGCTATTGATCAGCACCCATACCAGCGGGGCGATTTCGAACACGATAAAGAACAGCGCGAAAGGCACCAGGCACAGGAGTGCCAGCCATTTGCCACGGGATATTGAACTCACTTCAGTAACTCCCGGCACACAGGTTTGTCGTGGGGTACGCCCAGCAGTTCGCAGACCGTGCCGCACAGCTCGGTTTGTTTCGGTGCGGCGTGGGTGTCCAGGCTGAAGGCATCGCCGAGCACGAACAGTGGCACTTCCCGTTCTTCCGGCAGCAGGCCGTTGTGGGAGCGGTCGTTGTTCATGCCGTGGTCGGCGGTCACCAGCACCTGGTAGCCGGCATCGAGCCAGGCTTGCAGGTAGTCGGCCAGGATGATGTCGGCCGAGCGTGCGCTGTTGCGGTACTGCGGCGTGTCGAGGCCGTGTTTGTGGCCGGCGTCGTCGATGTTCATCGGGTGCACCACCATGAAGTCCGGCGCGTGCTTGAGCCGCAGGCTTTCGGCGTCGGCAAACAGGTGGGAATCCGGGTAGTGGTCATTCCAGTAGAAATGCCCGTGCTGGATCGCCAGCGTCTTGTCGTCGGTATGACGATCCCGTGCGGCGAGAAAGGGCGTGCGGTTATACAACTCGCTGACCCAATGGTAAGCCGCCGCTGCGGTGGTAAGGCCGGCGTCGGTGGCGTAATGGAAAATGCTGCGCTGGTTGGACAGGCGCGAGACTTGGTTGTGCACGATACCGCTGTGGATCGGTGGCACGCCGGTGAGGATGCATTCGTACAGCGGGCGGGACAGGGCGGGCAGTTCACATTCCAGCTTGTAGAGGGCCGCGCGTCCTGCGCCGACATAGGCCTGCAAGTGCCCCATGGCGTGCCGGGCAACCTCGAAGTTCAGGCCGTCGAGCACGACAAGGATGACAGTGTGCTTCATGGGGGAGAGCGCTCCGCAGCAATAGACTTGACTCAATTCCCCTGGAGGAACGAGGTCAAAAGTGTGGGAGGGGGCAAGCCCTAATGCCAGTCAGTTAAGCGTACATCGCCTCCTGTAGGAGCGAGCTTGCTCGCGAAAAACGTCAACGATAACGCGTGCTTCCTGAATGAACGCGGCGCCTGTGAGTTTTTCGCGAGCAAGCTCGCTCCTACAAAAAGCCTTAACTGACTGGCATTAGGGCTTGCCCCCTCCCACATTGGATCTCCAGTGGATTTCCAATGTGGGCGACAGGCTTACTTCATTTCTACGATGACCTGCTCGTTCCACAACTGTGGCAGCTTCTTGGAAGTCGCTTCCCAGGCATCGGCATCCTTGATCGGCTGCGGGTTGGCCTTGGTGTACTGCTCGCCCGGGATCAGGTTCTTGGCGATGTCGGCCGGCAGCTTCAGGTCGGTTTCGGCACGGATCGGACGTGCGTTGCCACGGGCCAGGTTGAGTTGGCCGGCGTCGCTGAAGATGTATTCGCGGGTCAGCTTGGCGGCGTTCGGGTGCTTGGCGTATTTGTTGATGATGGTGGTGTAGCCGGATTTCACCGAACCGTCCGATGGGATCAGCACCACGTAGTCATCCGGGTTGGCCATCTTGGCTTTGTAGCTCAGGCCGTTGAAGTCCCAGACGATACCCACTTCGACTTCGCCTTTTTCCATGGTGGCGATGGTCGGGTTGGACAGGCCGAGGCGACCTTGCTGGGCGATCTTGGTGAAGAATTGCAGGCCGGGGGCGATGTTCTTTTCATCGCCTTTATTGGCGATGGCGGCGGCGAGTACGGCGTTGGAGGCCTGGGCCGCAGTGCTCACGTCACCCACCGAGACTTTGTATTTGCCGGTTTGCAGGTCCGCCCAACTGGTAGGGACTTCGGAACCGTGCAGCAGCTTCTTGTTGACGATGAACGCGATGGTGCCGGTGTAGGCCAGGGCCCAATGACCGTCCTTGTCTTTCGCCCAATCCGGCACCGAAGCCCAGTTGGACGGTTTGTACGGCTGGGTGACTTCCTGCTTCACCGCGATCGGGCCGAAGGCCGCGCCTACGTCGCCGATGTCGGCGCTGGCGTTGTCTTTTTCGGCCTTGAACTTGGCGATTTCCTGGGCCGAACTCATGTCGGTGTCGATGTGCTTGAGGCCGTAGGTCTTGGCCAGGTCTTCCCAGGTGCCTTTCCAGTTGGCCCAGTCATCGGGCATGCCGACGCTGTTGACGGCACCTTCCGCCTTCGCGGCGGCTTCCAAGGTTTTTAGATCGGTATCAGCGGCCATGGCGGCGGTGCACATGGCAATGGTCGAGCCTAACAGTGATGCCAGGAAAAGCTGTTTCATCCGAAGCTCCTTTGGGCGTTTTCAACGCGGCGGTGTTTTCTACGGTGTTGTTGGTCTAGGTCAGAGCAATACCTGAGCCAATCTAGACGCGATGGATGACAGTTTCATGTCGATGTCGTTTTCATAGCCTTGATGTCGCTCGGCGCAGACTTAGCGTAGACCATGCTCAAATGCCCGCAGCGACTGGACTTGGCCGATGTATTGCAGGGTGTGGTGCAGGGACGGGGCAGGGACTGTCATCTGTCGGTCATCAGGAGTGCCTAGGCTGGCAAGCAGTCATGCAAGCCCACTTATGCAGCGGTTTGTGCACCTGAACAGTGCTGGTCTAGTCCAGATAGGTAACATTGATGCGTGATGAGGCAATCAAGGCGGTGACATCCATCGGGCTGGCGCTGCAAGAGCAGATCGACCACGGCCTGTTGCCGCCTGCAAGCAAGCTGCCCGCCGAGCGCAAGCTCAGCGAGTTGTTTGGTACCACTCGAATTACGGTGCGGGAAGCCTTGTTACAACTGGAGGCTCAAGGGCAGATTTATCGCGAGGAGCGTCGTGGCTGGTTTGTCTCGCCGCCTCGGCTGGCCTACAACCTGATGCAGCGCAGCCACTTTCACGCCATGGTCAACGACCAGGGGCGGGTGGCATCCACCGAAGTGATCAGTGCGCGGCTGCAGCCGGCCTCGGCCGCGGTGTGTGCGTGGTTGCAGCTGCCGGCGTTGTCCAGCGTGATCCAGATCTGCCGGGGACGGCGGATTGACGGGCGGCTGGTGTTGTATGTGGAGCACTACCTGAACCCGCAGTATTTCCCGGGGATTCTTGAGTGCGACCTGAATCAGTCGATGACCGAGTTGTATGCACGTAAGTACGACTTGCACTACGGGCGGGTGCGCTTCGAGATCGTGCCGACCTCATTGCCTGTGGAAGCGGCGGCGGCATTGCGCGTGTCGGTGGGCAGCCCGGGCTTGCGGATCGCCCGGGTCAATTATGACCAGCACCAGCGCTTGATCGACTGCGACCTGGAATTCTGGCGGCATGATGCGATTCATGTCGGCGTCGATGTGGTGTGATCGGGGGGCTTCCTGTAGGCGCGAGCTTGCTCGCGAAAGATGTCAACGATGACGCGGGAGACCTGGCTCCCCGCAACGCCCTCAAGTTTTTCGCGAGCAAGCTCGCTCCTACAGTGAGTGCACCGTGAGTGCCTTGATCACCTGGTCCACATTGATCTCCAGCTCCGATACCGGGTCCGCGCCGTCGACGTTCAACACCAGCAGCGTTGAACCGCCTGCCGTGATGGCGGCTTTCACTGCATCACTCGGCTGGCGATGATGCAGCACCACGGCCACGTCGTTGTCCTTCAGCTCGGCACTGAGCTTCTGTAACGCCTCAGGCGTCCAATCGGCGTCGGGCCGGGCATCGGTGCTGAGCAGTTCCAGATTCAAACTGCTGATCAGATAGGCAAAGTGATCGCTCAAACTGACCACGCTCAGGTTGTCCGCCTTGGCCAGTCGCGCCTCGCTGTCGGCGCTGAGCTTGAGCAGGCGTTGCTTGAGGGCGGCCAGGTTGGCGTCGATCTTCGCCTTGGCGCCCGGTGCCAGGCGGCTCAGGTCGGCGGCCAGGACATCGGCCATGCGCCCCAGGTTGTTGCTCGATTGCCACGGCTGGCTGTTCAAGCCATCGGCGACGCCAGGTTGCACGGCGATGCCCGGCAGGCCGCCATCCACCGGGCGTGCCGCATCGATTTCGACGATGCGGATATTGCTGCGCCGTGCCACGGGGTAGAGCGGGTCATCGGCCCACAGCGAGCGCACGCCGATGGCGGCGTCGGCGTCCTGGGCCAGGCTGTTCAGTGCCGGCGCGCCACGGCCGGTGAAGTACGACACCTGCCGCGAGCCCGGCAGGTTGGCCGGCGCGGCGCGCTCGAGCTGCACGTCGGTGCCCTTGAGCAGCACCTGCGCCAGGCCATAGGTGATCGGCAGCGAGGCCAGGACTTTGACCGGTTTGGCCGCGTGAGCAGCAGGTTTGCCCACGTCGGCCGCCATCAGCGGCGTGGTGATCAGGCAAGCGATGGCCAGGGCCAGAGGTTGAAGAACGGAGCGCATTATCCAAGGTTCCCTTTAAGGCTGGGCACGGTGCCCCGCGCGACGGCGGCAAGGGCGAAAGCGATACCGGCCATCAGGATGATCGCGGCACCGGAGGGGATGGGCAGGTCGAAGATGATCGGCAACAGGATCCCGCACAGGGTGCTGACGGTGGCGATCACCACCGAGATCCAGAAGAAGCCTTTGAGCGACTGGCTCAGCAGGCGTGCCGCTGCAGCCGGGATCACCAGCAGCGCGCCCACCAGGATGGCGCCGATGACCTTGACTGCCGCCACGGTGATCAGCGTCACCAGGATCACGAACAGGTAGTCCAGGGTCTTCACCGCCACACCACGCACCGCCGCCAATTGCGGGTTGAAGCTGGCGAGCATGATGCGGTTGTACAGCGGCAGCGCGAGGGCCATCACCAGGGCGCCGACAATCGCCAGTACCAGCAAATCGTTGCCGTTGACCGTCAGCACCGAGCCGAACAGCACGTTTTCGAGGATATGCACGTTGATCTTGCCCGCCAGGATCAGCAGCAGGCTGGCGCCCAATGCCAAGGACACCGACAGGAACACGCCGATCAAGGTATCCGGCGCCAGGCCGGTGCGGTTGCGCAAGTAGTTGAGCAGGATGCCGAACAACAGGCAGTAACCGAACAGGCTGCCATAGGGCCCGGTGTAGGGCTCACCCAGGAGGATGCCCACGGCCACGCCGGTCAGTGCGGCATGGCCGACCGCTTCGGAGAAAAACGCAAAGCGCTTGACCACCACCAGTGTGCCCAGGCCGCCCAGCACCGGGCCGATCAGCAGGCCGGCGAGCAGGGCGTTGACCACAAAACCATAGGCCAGTGCCTCCGGCAGGTAACCGGACGAGGCCCAGCCCTGGACTATCAGGCGAAACGCTTCATAACTCATGGCGCCGGGCTCCGAGGATGGGTAGAGAACAGGGTCAGCAGGCGCTCCGGGGTCAGCGCCTCTTTCGGCGTGGCGTCGAACAGCAGGCGGCGGTTCAGGCCGGTGACGCGGTCGGCCAGGCGGCCCACGGCTTCCAGGTCGTGCTCGATCCACAGCACGGTGATCCCGGCCAGGCGCCAGTCATTGAGCAGGCGTTCGAACACCTGGATGCCCGCTTCATCGAGGGCCGACATCGGTTCATCCAGTACCAGCAGTTGCGGCGCCGGGATCAATCCCTGGGCCAACAACACACGCTGGCGCTCACCGCCGGACAGCGCGCCCATGCGCCGCTTGCGCTTGTCCTGCATGCCGACCCGTTCCAGCGCCTCGCCAATCGCGGCGGCGTAATGTTTGGACAAACCCAGGAACGCCGGGCGCCGCTGGCACATGGCGGCCATGAAATCGTCGACCGTCATCGGCAGGCCCCGGTCGAACTCCAGCGCCTGGGGCACATAGCCGATGGTGCCGGGCGTGCCCGGCCACTGCAGGCTCAGTTGCCCCTGATGCGGTGTTTGCCCCAGCAGGGTCTTGATCAGCGAGCTTTTGCCGCCGCCATTCGGCCCCACCAGCGCATGGATGCTGCCCGGCTGCACCTGGAAGCTCACGCCGTCGAGGATCACGGTGCGGCCCAGGGTCAGGGACACCTGGTCGAAGTCGAGGGTCGGGCCGACGCTGGCGACCTTAAGTTGCTGCGCTGCGGTCATGCCCCCGACTCCTGAATCGCCCGCACCACGGTGTTGAGGTTGCCGGTCATTTCCACTTCGTATTTTTCAGCGCTGTATTCGCCGTAGGAAATATGCGACAGCGGGTACAGCTTGACCCCGGATTCACGCTGGATGGTGTCGACGTAAGTGGACGGGAAATCCATCTCCGAGAAGATCACCTTCACGTCCAGGGCGCGCAGTTCGTCGATGGTCTTCTTCAACTGGCTGGGGCTCGGCTCGATCCCGTGGGCCGGCTCGACCACGGCCGTGACTTCCAGGCCGAACTCGCGCAGCAGGTAATCGTAGGCCGCGTGCACGGTGGCGACGCGCAGGTCCGGGTTGGGTGCGCCGGTCAACTTGGCCAGGGCATCGGCGCGCATCTGTCGCAGGCGTTTGCCGTAGGCGCGGGCGTTCTGGGTGTAGGTCTTGGCGTTGTCCGGGTCGAGCTTGCCCAGCTCGCGGGCGATGTTGTTGACCTGGGCAATCGACGCACTGATCGACAGGAAGGTGTGCGGGTTGACCACCTTGCCGGCACCGCGCGCGGCGTTGCCGGTGGCCGCCAGCAGCGGCACGTTGGCGTTGGCTTCGATCACCGGAATGTCCGGGCGCTCGCTGGTGGCGATCATGCGGTCGGCGAAATCGTCATGGCCGACGCCGTTGAGCACGATCACATCCAGGGTGCCGATGCGCTTGATGTCTTCGGCACGTGGCTCGTAGGCGTGGGGGTTGAAGCCGGCCGGGATCAGTGGCACCACTTCGGCCTTGTCGCCGACGATATTGGCCACGTAGCTGTAATAAGGGTGCAGGGTGATGCCGATACGCAGGCGTTTGGCCGCCTCGGCATTCGCGAGGGGAGCGAGTATCAGGCTGAACAGGCCAACCAGAAACACGCGCAACAGGGGCGATGAAATAGACATGGGCAATCGGTCTTCTCGTTCAGTGACGGTGCTGGCGGGTGACGCCGGCGTCGAATTGCGCGACCACCTGCTGCCAGCCGGCTGCGATCAGCGCCTGGTCAGTGAGGTCGGAGGGGGCGGCCAGGTGTGTGCTGCGATTGAGCCAGATATCCGGCTCGCTGCCCTGTACGCGCATCAGCAGTGAACCGCTGGTGGTCGGCGTCTGGCTCAGTCCCAAGTAGGCCGAGTTCCCCAACAACTGCCAGCGATGGTCGCCGCGGCTGACCGAACTGGCGTCCTGGGCAAAGGGCGCGAAGCCTTCTTCGGCCAGTTGCTCGGGGGTGGGCAGGGCGCTTTGCTCCTGCTGCAGCAAGTGGATTTCATCCAGCGTGACCCGCAGGTCGGCGTAGATGCCTTGTTCGGCGGCGCTCAGGTCGCGGCGGGCATCCAGTTGATGGCGGGGCAGCGCCGCGACTGCCTGGGTTTCACCATGCAGCGCCACCACCGTACCGGCCACCGCGAGGATGATCAGGCACAGCAGCAGCACGTAGAGGGTTTCGTGGCCGGCACCGGCGGGGCGAACAACCTGTGTCGTACTCATTGAGGCTGGATATCCGCTTGGTCGATTTCCACTACGTGACCGGGGCCTGCATCAAACAGCACGTAGAACTCGGCGGACGGCTTCTTGAAGGTCAGGGTGGAGTCCTGGCCGAGCTTGCCGGGCACCAGGATGGTTTCGTCATAGCCGATCACATCCAGGGTCACGCCGGGGGCACCGCTGCCGTCGGAGAAACCGCCTTTGCACTGGATCTGCTCGCCGGGGATTTCCTTGCATTCGCACATTGGGTTGTGGGCAAGGACGGTGGTACTGAAACCGGCGCACAGCAACAGCGCGGCGCGGGACAGGCGCTTGAACGTCATGGTTTGACTCCTTGCTTGTTCAGCCAGGCAATGGTGGCAGGCGAGGCCTGGCTCAGCGGGATGGAACCCTGGTGCATGGTGCCGTCCCAGCCTTCCATGGTGACCCACAGTTCGGCATCGACGGGGGTACGTTCCGGCACGGGCAGGCCCGCACCCATGCGGTACGGGGTGCCGAAGAAGATCACCCCGGCGGCACGCAGGCTGCGCGGCTTGCCGATGCGCAGGTAGGTGGCCTTGACCTGGTCGGCGCAGGTGGCGCAGAGGGCGGCGTTGAAGAACTTCATCGGGCCGGCCGGGTCGGGGCGCGGGCCTTCATTGCGGAATTCGGCCAGCGTGAGGCTCCAGGGTCCGACCTGTACGTCCCCGGCCACCCGCTCGCCGATGCCGGTGTCGCCGCGAAACAGCGCGGCATCGGCGAAGTACTTGGGCATGAAGCCCAGCGGTACCAGCAACAGCAGGACGTTGATGTGGAAACGCCATTTCAGCCAGAAGGCCCGCAACGGCGAAGGCGGGGTAGCGTTGGCGGACTTGCTCATGGCTTGGCCTCCGAGGTTTCAGCCTGCATGGCCGGAATGGGTGCCGGCGCACGTTGTGTCTTGGCTTCGCGCTTGAGAGCGTTGAGGGTGGCCAGGGCCGTGCGCTTGGTCCAGATCAACAGGCCGCTCAAGACCATCATGCTCAGCACCAGGCCGAAGAACGCCCAGATCAGCTTGATCCAGATGCCACCGAAGTCGCCGGTGTGCAGGGGGCGCATGGATTCGGTGACGAACTCCAGCTTGGTGCGGTCGGACAGCAGATGCGACGAGGCGATTTCACCGTCATATGGGTTGATCTGAGCGGTCTGGAACATCAGCGGGTACCAGCCCCGCCCGCCGATTTGCAGGTGGCTGTAGGCATTGAGCGGCAGGCTCACGAAGCTCGCCTCCAGCCCCGGGATACGTTGGGTGGCGATCGCGATCGCCTCATCCACGGGAATCATCGGCGCAGGCACGCCGGGGGCTGAGGTTGGGACTTTTTCGCGGGCGATCACCGGGACGATGGGCTCGCTGGAGATGGAGATCTGGTTGTCACCCAGGATTGCCTGGATCAGGAACCAAGTGCCAGTGATGGAAATCACCGCAATAAACCAGATCGACCAGATACCGCTCAGGCGGTGGAAGTCGCCCCAGAAAATCCGCGCGCCGTGGCGGATACGCAGGGTCGGCTTGAAAAAACCTTTCCAGAAGCGCTTGTACACCACCAGGCCGGTGACCAGTGAGGCCAGCAACGGCAAGCCGAGCAGCGACACCAGGTACCAGCCCCAGCTGAAGCCATTGGTAAACGGCACCAGCCACCAGCCGTGCAGGGCGCGGGTGAACTGACGGAAGTTGAACGACGGGCTGATGCCTTGGATCGCCCCGGTGTACGGATTGACGTAGACCTCTACCGAGCGCCCGTCCGGGTAGCTGAGGTCGACACTCAGGGCAAAGTGCGATTCATCCGGACGACTGAGAGACTGCACGATGACCTGGGGTTCGGCCCGCTTGATGGCGCTGATCACCTGGTCGTAGCTCAGCGGCTCGGCATCATCCGACGGCTTGCTCGCACGGATGTCCGGATTGGCCAGCCACACGATTTCCTGGCTGACCACCGCCAGGGTGCCGGTGACGCAGACAATCAGTACAAAGAACCAGATGGGCAAGGCCAGCCAGCTATGGACGAGAAACCAGAGTTTTGAGCGTGACTTCTTCGACATGTGAAAGAGGGTCTTGATCAGGGGAGGGCGAGGGAGGCCCGGAAAAGGCCAGTCGTAGCTTTTGCTGACGCGACAGGCTGTATCTAAGTTAAGACGGATGAGAATGAGAAATCCCCAAGGTGGATATGAAAGAAAATGTTTCAGGTTCACATCCAGCGGGTTTTTACGGCGTGGGGGTATTCATGAAGTGGGGTAGGAGCCGGCGAACCGGCCCCGATGCTCAGCCTTGCTTGAACATTTCCATGGCGCGCTGACGGATCTGTTCTTCGCTGAGGTCTTCCTTGCGGGTGGCGAGGTACCAAAGGTGACCGTATGGATCCTTCACGCTGCCCGAACGGTCGCCATAGAACCGGTCCTCTGGTTCGGACACCACGCTGGCGCCCGCTGCGATGGCTTGTTTGAACTGTGCGTCTACGTCGTTCACGTACAGATGCAAGGCGACACTGGTGCTTTCAGTCGGATTGCTCAGGGACATCTGATCGCAGGGCGTGCCCAGCATGATCGCCGAATCACCAATGCGCAGCTCGGCATGGCCGACCCTGCCATCGGGCATGTCCAGGCGCATGATCTGGGTGGCGCCGAAGGCTTTTTTGTAAAACTCGATAGCCTCTGAGGCTTTGTCGATGCCCATATAGGGCGTGACACTGTGATAACCCTCGGGAATGGGTTTAACGCTCATTTCGTTCTCCTTGATTGTGGTTGTGGAGGCACGGCCTCTTCACTATAGGCCACGCCCATCAAGGGCTCCGAGGGCCCCGACGAGGGGGGGCAGCCGGGCTCCAGCAATTGCGCCCCCGGCCCGCGCCCACCGAGCTGGTCATCCGGGTTGCGCAACGGGCACGCGTCCAGCGACAAGCATCCACACCCAATACAACCGGTGAGTTTGTCCCGCAGCAGCATCAGCTTATGGATGCGCTCATCGAGGTCTTCCCGCCACAGCGCGGACAACCGCTCCCAATCCTGAGCGTTGGGCGTGCGTCCTTCCGGCAACGTCTGCAACGCCTCGCCAATCGTTGCCAGTGGAATTCCCAGGCGTTGGGCGATCTTGATCACCACCACCCGGCGCAGTACATCCCGTGGATAGCGTCGTTGATTGCCGGCATTGCGATGACTCTTGATCAGCCCCTTGGTTTCGTAGAAGTGCAGGGCCGTAACAGCTACACCGCTACGGGCTGCCAGTTGGCCGACGGTGAGCTCTTTGGTAACCATAAACACTCCAATTAAGCGCTTGACCTTGACTTAACTAGAGGTTTTACCCTGCGTGGTATCGAATCACAAGATTCTGCCTACAGAGAAAGGGGAGTGTTCATGCAGGTATCAGAGAAAAATCGCAGTTTCACTCAACTGATCGAGTTTCATATCGAACCCCAGCAACAAGTGGCGCTGGTGGCGGCCTTGTCCACCCAAAGTGAACGCCTGGCCCAGGGCCATGGCGGCTTTATCAACGCGAGTGTGCAGGTCAGCGAAGACGGGCGGCGGGTGCTCAATTACCTGCAATGGCGCTCCCGCGAGGACGGCGAAGCGGCGTTCCAATGCTTTGAGCACGGCGAGGAAGATTTCTGGACGCTGATTCGCGCCCACCAGGCCACGGCCGTGACCTTCGGTTCGTTCCAGGTACTGCGCAGTTTCGAGCGCAGCCATGACAACGCGTTGCACTGTCGCCTAAATGGATAGGTGCAGCATGCGCTCGCCCTGCATGTTTTCCCCCGGCCGGCGCTTGTTCACCGCCAACTCGCCGATCTTGATCAGGCGCGTGCGCGTGACGTTGCGGCTCAGGCCCAGCAAGTTGGCGGTGTGCACCTGGTTGTAATGGCTGAAGCGGTAGGCGGCGCGCAATAGCGCGTCTTCGACCTTTTCGTGCAGGGCGCCGGCCTGTTCTTCGAAGAGCTTTTGAAACGCGCGCTCCAGCAAGGCCTCGGCGCTGTTGTCGGTGCCGTGCTGACTGTCGTCCTGGCGCTCGATGCGCATGTTCGACAGGCGCAGGTCGTCGCGTTCGATCACGCCGTTACGGCAGATCAGCAGGGTGTGGTGAATCACGTTTTCCAGCTCGCGGATGTTGCCCGGCCAGCTGTAGCTCTTTAGCTTGTGTTCGGCCTCGCGGCTGATGGTGATCGGGCCGTAGCCCAGGCGTTGGCTGTAGGCTTCGATAAAATGCCGGGTCAGCGGCAGGATATCGCCGGGGCGCTCGCGCAGGGGGCTGAGCTCGAGGCTGACAACGTCGAGGCGATAGTAGAGGTCTTCGCGGAAATGCCCGGCGTTGATGGCCTTTTCCAGTTGCACGTTGGTGGCGGCCAGTACGCGCACATCGATCGGAATGCTCTTACGCGACCCCAGGCGCACCACTTCGCGTTCCTGTAGGACGCGCAGCAGCTTGACCTGGATGGGCATCGGCAAATCGCCGATTTCATCGAGGAACAAGGTGCCACCATCTGCCTCTTCGAACCAGCCGGCCTTGGCGCTGAGGGCGCCGGTAAACGCGCCTTTTTCATGGCCGAACAGCTCGGCTTCCACCAGGGACTCGGAGAACGCGCCGCAGTTAACCGCCACGAACGGCCGGTTGCGCCGCGCGCTGAGGTTGTGGATGTGGCGCGCCACCAGCTCTTTACCGGTACCGGTCTCGCCGATGATCAGCACGCTGGCTTCGCTGGGCGCCACTTGCTGGATATGGTCGAGCAGCGCCCTGGATTTCGGGTCTTCGAAGACCTGGGCCGTGGCGCGGATCGACGTCGCAAGGGCGGGCGAGGGCGGTAAGGTTAGAAGCTGCATGGGCACCTCTTTTTATGAGTAAAACGTCGGAATCGGCAGGGATTGGTTCAACGCCCAGTCCCCCAGTTCGTGGAGCTTGTAATCCACCGGGTCGTGCAGGGTTTGTGTGCGCAGGTTGCGCCAATGACGATCCAGGCGCAGGGATGCGTGGGTGGAGCGCGCGCCGGTGACTTCAAACAGGCGGCTGCACAGGTCCAGGCCTTGGCGGGTGGCGGCGACCTTGGCGGTCGCAATGGCAATCGCCAGTTGACCGCGTTCGTTTTCGCTGAGGTTGGGGCCTTTTGCCCATGCCTGGTCGAGCAGCTCGGCAGCGCGTTCCACCAACAGGCGCACACCCTCCAGGGCCACCCAGAATTCGCCGTAGTGATGCAGTACGTAAGGGTCCTGGCGCACGTCTTCGGTTGAGGACTTGTGCCAGGAACGGGTCTCGGTGAGCGTGTAGTTGCGCGCTTCTTCGAAGGCACCTTCGGCGATGCCGAGGAACATATGGGTGAAGGTCAACTGGGCGATCAGCGGGCGCAGGCAGGCAAAAGGCGTGCTCAGCGGGCCCGGGTCGAGCAGCAATTCCGACTCCTCGACACGTACTCGTTCGAAGCTGGCGCTGCCGCTGTCGGTCTGGCGCTGGCCGATATTGTTCCAGTCGTTGTGCAGGGTGATGCCACTGCGCCCGCTGGGGATGGCGGCGATCAGCAGCTTGCCGCCGGCGCTTTCATCCACTGCCGAGGCGATCAGCATTTCCGAGTCGCTGGCGCCGGAGCAGAAGCTCTTTTTGCCGGAGAACTCGCGCCAGCCGCCGAAGTCCTTGACCACGGTGCGTGTGTCCAATGGGTTGAGGGCGTTGCCCCAGAACCAGTTTTTGCGCGCGGTCTGTTCGAACCAGGGTTGCCATTGGTCCGGCCGCGAGAACAGGCGCACGGTGGCGAGCATCAGGTGGTGGAAGCCGAAGACGTGGGCAATGGAGCTGTCGACCTTGGCGAACTCGCGCACGATGGCCAGGGTGTCACTCCAGCGGGCGCCGAGGCCGCCGTATTGGGTGGGAATGCTCAGGGCCAGCAGGCCGCTTTGGCGCAGGGCGTCACGTTCGGTCTTGGGGGTGCCACCGCGCTCGTCGCGTTCGACGGCGGTGAGGGCGAATTCGGCGGCCAGCAGTCTGGCGGTCTGCAACGGTGATGGCAGGACGCTGTGGGGTTTGGCTGTCACGGGGTTTCCTCTTTATAAGCGGGAACGACCAATGCCGCTCCCGCCGCTGCGCCGATCAGGCCTTGGCTGGCAGAACATCGTTGGCAATCATTTCGCCGAACGGGCCAGTGAGGTTGGTGATGCCGCGTCCGGCCAGGCTGGCATAGGGTTCCGGCAGCAGCGGGAACACCAGCTCGGCAAAGCGATAGGCTTCTTCCAGGTGCGGGTAGCCGGAGAAGATGAAGCTTTCGATGCCCAGGTCGGCGTATTCCTTGATGCGCTCGGCTACTTGCCGGGGGTTGCCCACCAGCGCGGTACCGGCACCGCCGCGTACCAGGCCGACACCGGCCCACAGGTTGGGGGCGATTTCCAGGTTGTCGCGGCGCCCGTCATGCAAGGCCGCCATGCGGCGCTGGCCTTCGGAATCAAAGCGCGAGAAGGATTTTTGTGCGGCGGCGATAGTTTCGTCGCTGATGTGCTCGATCAGCTTGTCGGCGGCTTTCCACGCGTCCTCTTCGGTCTCGCGCACGATCACGTGCAGACGAATGCCGAACTTCACCGTACGCCCGTGGCGGGCAGCGCGTTCACGCACATCCGCGAGTTTTTCGGCGACGGCGGCGGGCGGTTCGCCCCAGGTCAGGTACACATCCACCTGTTCGGCGGCGAGGTCGTGGGCGGCATCCGAGGAACCGCCGAAATATAACGGTGGATAAGGCTTTTGCACCGGTGGGTAAAGCGCCTTGGCGTTCTGCACTCGCAGGTGTTTGCCTTCGAAGTCCACTGATTCGCCCTGCAATACGCGGCGCCAAATTTGCAGGAATTCGTCGGAGACTTCGTAGCGTTCGCTGTGGTCGAGGAAGCTGCCGTCGCCGCGGTTCTCGTCGGGATCACCGCCGGTGACCACATTGATCAGCAGGCGACCGTTGGACAGGCGATCCAGGGTCGCCGCCATACGCGCAGAAACGGTCGGCGAGATGATACCCGGGCGAATCGCCACCAGGTAACGCAGGCGCTCGGTCAGCGGCACCAGTGCCGAGGCGATGACCCAGGAGTCTTCGCACGAGCGGCCGGTAGGAATTAACACGCCGTGGTAACCCAGGCTGTCAGCCGCCTGCGCGACTTGCTTCAGATAATTGAGGGTGACCGGCCGTGCACCTTGGGTGGTGCCCAGGTAATGACCGTCGCCATGTGTTGGCAGAAACCAGAAAACATCCATGACCAATCCTTAAGCGATTTTCAGCAGAGAGGGGGAGTGCGCTGCAAACAACGGCGCTGCGCGTTCTGCCGCAAGGCGTATACGGCCCTTCAAGGGCTCACTGGTTATTTGGTAATCGGTGAAGTCGGCCTCGGTGGCGTACACCCCGATCGGCAGGGTCAGGGCCTGGAAGAAGCTGAACAGCGGACGCAGTTGGTGATCGAGAACCAGCGCGTGGCGCTCGCTGCCGCCGGTGGCTGCGAGTAATACCGGTGTGTCGATCAGGGCGTTGAGGCCAACCAGGTCAAACAGATGCTTGAGCAGGCCAGGGTAGGAACCGCGATAGACCGGTGCGGCGACGATCAGCAGGTCGGCCTGTTCGATGGCCACCAGTTGGGCTTCGACCTCGGCGGGCAACTCATCCCGTGACAGCGCACCACCGAGTGGCCGGGCAATGTCGCCCAGCTCGATCAGGGTGGTCTGGATCGGCAGCAAGGTCGCCAATTCAGCCAGTACGGCTTGGGTCAGCACGAGGGTGCGGGACGGGCGCCAGGTTCCGCCGGAGAGGGCAACGACATTCAGGGGACGGGTCATGAACAGTTCCTTTATCAACAGTGGTTCATAGCAGGTGGAGTGCAACCTGTTGAGCAAGAGCTGTACCAACGGGTGCAGGCCTTGATTGGCGTGGGTTGCAGGTTCACTGCTGAAAAATGCTGCTGTTGTCTGACTGGTGATTTGTTGAATGGCTGTTGCCTGGCAAACAGTTGCGTGGCGAACAGCGCAGGTTCTATGCAAGTCATTTATAGAGGGATACAGTTATTCCGTAAATGAACGTATTTCCATATTTATAGACCATAAAGAAATATAACGTTTCCTATCGAGGGTGCCTTGGTGGTCGATAGCGACTATCACGGACGGTGATTTTTCACTGCGCAACGGCGGGAGTAGCCTGTGTTCATTGACTTGAAACCTTCTTTGCAGGGCTACCCCATGAACCGATTTCTCGCTGTTTGCTTAGTGATTGTCAGCGCCGTACTCGCCGGCTGTGCGAGCCATCCATCGCCAGAATTGCGTCCCTACACGGCCGAAGAGAGCAAGCAACTGGCCCTGGAAGCGCTGAGCCGTCGTGGCTTGTCGTTTGATGAATATCAACAGCAGCGCGCCGCACTGACCGGCCAGCCACAGAAGCCCTTCGGATTTGATCGCCAGGGCGAAATGAACGCCGAGCGCAACGTGGTTTTGCATGGTCGTCCCAGTTGAGTCGGCACTGCACAGCAAAAAGCCCGAGGCTTCCCTTGAAGGAACCTCGGGCTTTTTGTTTGCCATGGCACGACTTCAGCCTGTTAAGCTGAATTTCAGGAGCGTTCCTACGCACATTTACTTAAAGTTGTCCTTCTTTAATGGCATTCGATCCGGTAAACCTGACGACCTCTGTTCCGGCCGATGCCCCTGAGACGCTGCTCTCGGGAACCTGCTCTGCGAGTCTTGACTGTCATGAATAAACGTCCGCTGTATTTCGACTACGCCGCTACCACCCCGGTGGACGAACGCGTCATCCAGGTGATGGTCGAATGTCTTGGCTTCAATGCCAATTTCGGTAACCCCGCGTCCAGTTCCCATGCGTTCGGCCAAGCGGCCCGGCAAACGGTTGAACAGGCGCGTCGCCAGGTGGCCGAGCTGGTCGGCGCACAACCTGAGCAGATCGTCTGGACCTCCGGTGCTACTGAGTCCAACAACCTCGCGATCAAGGGCGTTGCCCAGGCGCGTGGCGTGGCGGGCGGGCATATCATCACCAGCCAGATTGAACACAAGGCCACGCTGGACACCGCGCGGCAGCTTCAGGAAGCCGGTGTGGCCGTGACTTACCTGGTGCCGGACGCCGACGGATTGATCAGCGCCGAGGCCGTCAGCGAAGCATTGCGTGAGGACACCTTTCTGGTATCGCTGATGCTGGTGAATAACGAACTGGGCACCCTCAATGACATCCCCGCCATCGGCGCACGTGTGCGTGAGCATGGCGCGTTGTTGCATGTCGACGCGGCGCAGGGCGCGGGCAAGGTGGCGATCGACCTGGCGCAGTGGCCGGTGGATTTGATGTCGTTTTCCGCGCACAAGCTGTATGGCCCCAAGGGTATTGGCGCGCTGTATGTCGGACCCCGGGCGCAACAGAAAGTGTCGGCACAGATTCACGGCGGCGGTCACGAGGGTGGCTTGCGCTCCGGTACCCTGGCCACCCATCAGATTGCAGGCATGGGCGCGGCGTTCGCCCTGGCGGCGGCGTCTTTTGCGCAGGAGAAGGCTGTCATTATGACCTTGCGTCAGCGCCTGCTGGAGCAGTTGGATACGCTCGGTGGCGTGCGCCTCAATGGCAGCCCTGCGCAGCGCATTCCTCACACCCTCAGCCTTACGTTCAGCGAAGGTGAATTCGACGCTGCTGCGTTGAGCGCGGGCATCGCCTTTTCGGCGACCTCGGCGTGCAACTCCGCCAGCAATGCGCCTTCCCACGTGCTGCTTGCGTTGGGCCTTGACGCACGCTCTGCCGGCCGCACCATACGTTTGAGCCTGGGCCGGTTTACCACCGAGCAGGACATCGACCAGGCCGTGCAATTGATCAAGGCCGCACTGGCCAGCGCACCGGCGTTCTGGGCCGTCTGATTTTCACATAACAATTATTAGTGGTTAGCAGGAGACACAATGAGTACGCAGCCCTTGACCCATGGAACGGTTCCCCAGCGCCTGGCGCATACCCGCGAACTGATGCGCCGCGAGGGCATTCACGCCCTGCTGGTGCCGTCGGCTGATCCGCATTTGTCCGAATACCTGCCGGGTTACTGGCAGGGGCGCCAATGGTTGTCGGGGTTCCATGGTTCGGTAGGCACGCTGATTGTCACTGCGGATTTCGCCGGTGTCTGGGCCGATAGCCGTTACTGGGAACAGGCGACCAAGGAGCTCAAGGGCAGTGGCATTGAGTTGGTCAAGCTGCAACCGGGTCAGCCCGGGCCGCTGGAGTGGCTGGCCGAGCAGACGCCGGAAGGCGGTGTGGTGGCGGTGGACGGTGCGGTGATGGCTGTCGCGTCGGCGCGCACCTTGGGCGCCAGGCTGGCAGAGCGCGGCGCGCGCCTGCGGACCGATATCGACGTACTCGATGCAGTTTGGAAAGACCGTCCGAGCCTGCCGAGCCAGCCGATCTATCCGCATCTGCCACCGCAAGCGACCGTGAGCCGTGGCGATAAACTTGCCGCACTGCGCGCGAGTTTGAAAGAGAAGGGCGCCGACTGGCACTTCATCGCCACCCTGGATGACATCGCCTGGCTGTTCAACCTGCGCGGTGGCGATGTTTCGTTTAATCCGGTGTTTGTTTCGTTTGCGTTGATCAATCAACAACAGGCCACGTTGTTTGTGGCGCTGAGTAAAGTCGACGCTGACCTGCGTGCGGTGCTTGCGCAGGATGGTGTGACGTTGCGCGACTACAGCGACGTGGCGGATGCACTGCGTGCGGTGCCATCGGGCGCCAGCATGCAGGTTGACCCGGCCCGCGTTACTGCCGGTCTGCTGGAAAACCTGGATGCCGGCGTCAAGCTGATCGAAGGGCTGAACCCGACCACGCTGGCCAAATCCCGCAAGAGCCTGGCGGACGCGGAGCACATCCGCCGCGCCATGGAACAGGACGGCGCGGCGCTGTGTGAATTCTTCGCCTGGCTGGACAGTGCGCTCGGTCGTGAACGCATCACTGAATTGACCATCGATGAACACCTGACGGCTGCGCGCACCCGTCGCCCCGATTATGTGTCGCTGAGTTTCAATACCATCGCGGCATTCAATGCCAACGGGGCCATGCCGCATTACCACGCTACCGAAGAAGAACATGCGGTGATCGAAGGCGATGGCTTGCTGCTGATCGATTCGGGTGGCCAGTATTTGGGCGGCACTACGGATATCACGCGGATGGTGCCTATCGGTACGCCGAGTGACGAACAGAAACGTGACTGCACCCGTGTGCTGAAGGGCGTGATTGCCCTGTCCCGTGCGCATTTCCCCAAGGGGATTTTGTCGCCGCTGCTGGATTCCATTGCCCGCGCGCCGATCTGGGCTGAAGGCGTGGACTACGGCCACGGTACCGGGCACGGCGTAGGTTATTTCCTCAATGTGCATGAGGGCCCACAAGTGATTGCCTACCAGGCCGCCACTGCGCCGCAAACCGCGATGCAGCCAGGGATGATCACCTCCATCGAGCCGGGCACCTACCGCCCTGGCCGCTGGGGTGTGCGTATCGAGAACCTGGTATTGAACCGCGAGGCAGGCAAGACCGAGTTTGGTGAGTTCCTCTCGTTTGAAACCCTGACCTTGTGCCCGATCGACACCCGTTGCCTGGAGCCGTCGCTGCTCACCGCGGATGAGCGCGAGTGGTTCAATGCGTACCACGCCGAGGTGCGTGAACGCCTGAGCCCGCTGCTCAGCGGTGCTGCGTTGGCGTGGTTGCATGTGCGCACGACGGCTATTTGACCGGGTGCAAAATCAGGAGCTGCAATAATTCAGTTGCAGCGCCGCGAAGGGGCGGCGTTGTATCAGGCATGTGTATGAGCAGTCGCTGGTGACTGCTCGGAGCAGATCACTTGCAGATGACGATCATGCTGCGGCTGGTATAGCCGGCAGGGTTTAGGCCGAAGGGGTAATCCCCTGGCTCCTCGGAATTGTCACCGGACTTGGCGATAACCCGGTAGCCCTTGGCGCCACAAGAGTTGGTTGCACTGGTGTAGCACTGGTCCCAGGAAGAAGACAGGCCGGAACAGTTGATATGCAGCCCTTTTTTGCCGCGTTTTACTTCTGTCTTGGTAGTCGCGGCGCAGCCAGCAATAGCCACGACCATTAACAGTATCAAAATTCGCTTCATTCCTATCCTTAATAGCCACTTCATAATGCTTGAAGCCGGCTCTACTCGCTCTCGAGTGTAGCGTTCGTGCTGTCCTTGTCGAAAAACTCCATGAATGACATTCGTTTGCAGTTTAAACATGGCCTAAATACGCAGCAAATACCAGAGCAACTTTCACTGATGATTCAATCCGCCGGAACCAGCGGCTTGGAGTCATTGCGCATCGTCAGTGTCGCGCCTACCGAGGCCATGATAATGCAACTTATGGCCAGCCATTGCGGTAGGGATAGGTGCTCCTGCAGGAAGAAAAGTCCTGAGAGTGCGCCGAAAGCAGGCTCAATGCTCATCAGTGTTCCGAAGGTGCGGGCGGGGAGGCGCGTCAGCGCTACCATCTCCAGGGTGTAGGGAAGTGCCGTTGACAGGATCGCGACACCGATGGCGACCGGAATCAATGCCGGGGTCAGTAAGGCGGTGCCGGCATGGACGATACCGATGGGCGCCACAAACAGGGCAGCGATCATTACGCCGAGGGCGGCGGTCTGGACGCCGTTGTCGTTGCCTGCTTTCTGTCCGAACAGAATGTAGAGTGCCCAGCAAGCCCCCGCCCCCAAAGCATAGGTCGCGCCGACCAGGTCGATTCCGCTGCTGGCTTCCCCCATGGGAATCAACAGGAGCAGGCCGATGATCGCCAGTGCTATCCACAGGAAGTCTACCGCTCGGCGCGACGCGTAGATCGCGACGGCGAGCGGTCCGGTGAATTCCAGGGCTACGGCAATGCCCAAGGGAACGCTGCGCAAGGACATATAGAAGAGGAAATTCATGCCGCCCAAGGCCATGCCGTAAACGACCACGGTGCGCAGGGATTTTGCGGTCAGCCTGGCGCGCCATGGTCGGAGGATGAGCAACATGATTACGCTGGCGAAGATCAGGCGCAGGGTTGTGGTGCCCTGGGCGCCGACAATCGGGAACATGCTCTTGGCCAGTGAGGCTCCGGACTGGATGGAGGCCATGGCGATCAACAGTAGGCCGACAGGAAACAATGCCGAGGCCAAGCTGCGGGGGGAGGTGGTCATTGGGGCGTTCGTCCGAGGTCATAGTCGAGAATCAGGGGCCGCTATGATGCTTAATCGTTTGGCTTTGAGCAATATATTGCTCAATTCGACAGCGAGACCTTCTCTATATAGAGGGATTTGAAGGTTGGCAGGCACTTTGATAGAAAAACCAAATTAAGTGTTGACGGCAGATCCTGGAAGTCTATAATTCGCCCCACTTCCGGCGCAGTCGAAACGCAAAACTCCTTGGTAAACAAAGAGTTATGCAGAATAAGGCAGCGGATTGCTTCAGTTCATCGAAGCCCAGAAGGAGTTGATAGAGTCATGTTGTTTGACGCTATTAACGATTCGATCTTCTCGGTCGAAAGCGGAGAAAAAGAGGTGTTGACAGCAGCGTGTAACGCTGTAGAATTTGCCTCCCGCTAACGAGAGATCGGAAGCGCAAGTGGTTGAAGTTGTTGAAGAAATCTTCGAAAGCTTCTGAAAATAATCACTTGACAGCAAATGAGGCTGCTGTAGAATGCGCGCCTCGGTTGAGACGAAAGCTCTTAACCAACCGCTCTTTAACAACTGAATCAAGCAATTCGTGTGGGTGCTTGTGGAGTCAGACTGATAGTCAACAAGATTATCAGCATCACAAGTTACTCCGCGAGAAATCAAAGAATAACCAACGATTGCTGAGCCAAGTTTAGGGTTTCTTAAAAACCCAAAGATGTT
>NZ_VYKD01000009.1:0-12159 GCF_032424295.1 Pseudomonas sp. JV449
GGGAGGGGGCTTGCCAGTCAGTTAAGGAAAAACACTGTAACTGTGGTGAGCGGGCTTGCCCCGCGCTGGGCTGCGAAGCAGCCCCAATCAGGCTCCCTGTGTTCTGTCAGGAAAACCGCAGCGCCTGGTTTTGGGTCTGCTTCGCAGCCCAGCGCGGGACAAGCCCGCTCACCACAGCAAGCCCGCTCGCCACTGGTTACTGTTTGCCCGTTCTATCTCTCTACTGATCAGCATTAGGGCAAGCCCCCTCCCACTTTTGGTTGTTTTTCACTTGAGGGTTGACGGCCAGGCGAATGACGAATACTGTACATAAACACAGTGTTTAAGCGCTGATCAACCAGGATGGCAACATCAGCCACGCCAAACACTGTGTGCAAGTTAATGGATTAACTTAATGCACAGGCTCGTTATACCGAGCCGTTTGATTGATAGAGAGGGAACTCATGTCCTATCCAGAAAGCAAACTCACCGGCTTGACCGGTTTCGCCCTCGCGGCAAAAGTCACTGGCGGCTGGTCCGGTCCTGTGGTCAGTATCACCACCCTGGATCAACTCAAGGCCAATATTGGCGACACCACCCCACGGGTATTGGTGATCAACAGTAATATCTCGGCGTCGAGCCTGACCAAAGTCAACTTGGGCGCCAACAAGACCCTGATCGGTTCGTTCCAGAACCGCACGTTGGAGAATATTCACCTGCGTGCAACCGCGCAGTCGCAGAACATTATTCTGCAGAATATTATCTTCAAGCATTCGGCGAGCATTAAGGCCAATGACGATATTCAGGTGTACCTGAACTACGGCAGCAAGTACTGGATTGACCATTGCTCGTTTGTCGGTCACAGCTGGTCCACCACTGACGGCAGTGAAGATAAACTGCTGTATATCGGTGAAAAAGCCGATTATGCCACCATCAGCAACTGCTTCTTTGGCAGCCACAAGTACGGGCTGATCTTCGGTCACCCGGCGGATGATAATAAGGTAGAGTTCAACGGTTATCCGCGCCTGACGTTGTGCCATAACCGCTTCGACAATATGGAAGTGCGCGCACCCGGCTTGATGCGCTATGGTTATTTCCATGTGTATAACAACTACATCAATAACTTCCACCTCGGTTTTACCCTGGCGCAGAACGCCAATATCCTGTCTGAAAGTAACTATTTTGGCGAGGGCAGCCAAAACAAAGGCATGTTGGATGACAAAGGCACCGGGACGTTCACGGATACAAACAGTGTGCCGCCGATCACCAACCAGAAGTCGCCCAAAGCACAATGGACGGCCAGTTCCAACTACGCCTATACCTTGAAGACTGCGGCGCAAGCCAAGGACTTCACCCAGAAGAATGCCGGTGCCCAGGCTGCGGCGCTGGTATTCGGTAGTTGATTAGCTAGCTTTCTACTGAGCTGTCATTTATTGCAAGTGCCACTGTATTTATATCAAGGATATAAATACAGTGATGGCCCTTGTAATATAAATAATTCTTCATGTTGCGATAAGCAAGTGCCCATGTTAAACCTTGGTGCGCACTTGCAGAGCCAACTATCTCTTGCTCTTTCAGTCAGTATTAAGTTGCTGGCTGTTCGGTGCTATTTAATCTTCGCTTGTCACTTAAGCGTCAGCAAAAGGACATCATCATGAAACATGCGAATCACACACCCACTCGCTGGACACGGGCCGATGCGCTGAAAGTTAATGAAAATGACCCGACGACGACACAGCCGTTAGTGAGTCCTGACTTTCCTGTCATGAGTGACACGGTCTTTATCTGGGACACCATGCCCTTGCGTGAACTGGATGGCACGGTGGTATCGGTGAATGGCTGGTCAGTAATCTTCACCCTGACCGCCGACCGTCGCCCCCATGATCCACAATTCATCAATGCCGATGGCCGTTACGACATCAAGCGCGATTGGGAAGACCGCCATGGTCATGCGCGGATCTGCTACTGGTATTCGCGTACCGGCAAGGACTGGATCTTCGGCGGCCGTGTCATGGCCGAAGGGGTTTCGCCGACCACCCGTGAATGGGCGGGCACGCCGATCCTGTTGAATAACAACGGTGACATCGACCTGTACTACACCTGCGTCACGCCGGGTGCCACGATTGCCAAAGTCCGGGGCCAGGTCATTACGTCGGACACCGGTGTCACCCTCCAGGGCTTTGATCAGGTCAAGTCGTTGTTCGACGCCGACGGCACCTATTATCAAACTGAAGCGCAGAATGCGACCTGGAACTTTCGCGATCCCAGCCCCTTTATCGATCCCGTCGATGGCAAGTTGTACATGGTGTTCGAAGGCAATGTGGCCGGCGAGCGCGGCACTCACGAAGTGGGCCCGAACGAGCTGGGCCTGGTGCCGCCGGGGCACGAGGCCGTGGGCGGTGCCCGCTACCAGGTGGGTTGCATCGGCATCGCCGTGGCCAAGGACCTCAACGGTGACGAATGGGAAATCCTGCCGCCCCTGGTCACGGCCGTCGGCGTGAACGACCAGACCGAACGGCCGCACTATGTGTTCCAGGACAACAAGTACTACCTGTTCACCATCAGCCACAAGTTCACCTATGCCGATGGCGTGACGGGGCCGGATGGCGTCTATGGGTTCGTCAGCGATCATCTGTTCGGGCCCTATACGCCGATGAACGCGTCCGGGCTGGTCCTCGGCAATCCGCCGTCGCAGCCGTTCCAGACGTATTCCCACTGTGTGATGCCCAACGGCCTGGTGACGTCGTTTATCGACAGCGTGCCCACCACCGGCGATGACTACCGCATCGGCGGCACCGAAGCGCCGACGGTCAGGATCGTGTTGAAGGGCGATCGTTCGTTTGTGCAGGAGGCTTATGACTATGGCTACATTCCGGCGATGCGGGATGTGGTGTTGAGCCAGTGACCGCAGTGCAAAACCCAGCCTGAATTCATCAGGTAGGTGGGAGGGGGCTTGCCCCCTCCCACTTTTTTTGACCGCATTTCAGCCTGCCTTCAAGGCTCAAGTCCTCGCCCACCTGGCCGATACAGGCACTAGCACCACGAGTGATCCCGAACGCGTAGGTGCACGCCTGGTCGTCGCTCAGGTCAACGAATAAAAATCAAAAGGGGTGGCCATGACCATATTGCAGCGTGTGATCGGCGGGTTTGCGGTGTTGGTGCTGTTACTGCTAGTCATGGCGGGGATCAGTTATCAGAACACGCAATCCATCAGCAGTCGCTTGAACATTATCACCGGCGAGTCGGCACCCTTGAGCCGGGCCGCCAGTGAGCTATACGTGCACATCCTGCGCGCCAACCAGGCGTTGCTGGCCCTTCAGATCAGCACCGACCCCAAGCAGATCGAGGACGGCAAGCGACCGTTCACCGAGAGCATCGCCCAGTTCAATCAATTGCTCGACAGCACCGTTGCCTATACGGGCGAGCATGAGGCGCTGCGCGCGAACCTGGCGCAGCAGCGCCAACAGGTAGCGGCCTACGCCGAACAGGCGCAGGCGCTGATGGCGTCCCACGTGCAACACGTGCAGCAATTGGCGCTGACGCGGCAACTGCAAGGCTACAGCAGTGCACAGGCGATACAGCTGACCAGCTATCTGCGCGATTACATTGCCCATGCACGCAGTGTCGGCGAACCGCAACAGGTGGCCGCAGCGGAAAAGCTGCTGTTGGAGGTCAACAAATCCTACGATGGCTTCGCGGCTCATACCGTCACGCCGGCCATTGATAAATTACAGCGTGTGCTCAATCTCCAGGACGAAGTGATCAGCACCCGGGCCCAGGCCCTGGCGGCGATTGACCCCAGGGTCGGGCGGATTGCCGGCGTCATGGTCAATCGCCTGCTGAGGGACCTGACCGCCCCTGACGGCCTGTTCCAGGCTTATCAGGTGGAGGCAAAACTGGCCGCGCAGGTGCAGCAGCAACGCAGTGCGGTTGACGCGGCGCTGAAAGCCACCCTGGACAGGATTGGCGAGTTCGGCAGCCAGTCCCTGGAGGTCGCCAACCAGGCCAGCCAGTCGGCCAATGCGACCATCGGCACCAGCCGCAGCTTGCTGTTGATCGCGTGTGTGCTGGCGGTGCTGGCGGCGGTGGCGATTGGTACCTGGGTCGCCTTCAGCCTGCGGCGTCCGCTGGCGGCGTTTCGCGAAGTCCTCAAGACGCTTACTGCGGGAGACATGCGGGTCAGTTTCGATGTCAGCCGTAAAGACGAGTTCGGTGAGTTGGGCGGTTACCTGAACGAACTGACCACGGCCCTGCGCAAAACCTTCCGTGAATTGATCGGCTCTGCCGATGCGCTGGCCGTTACCGCGGGCAGCAACGCCCTGAACAGCGAGCAGACCACCCGGGTGGTGGATGAACAGAAGGACCGCTTGCAATCGGCGGCTTCGGCCATGACGCAGATGGAAAGCACGGTCGAAGAGGTGGCCCGGCGTGCGCAGGACACCCGCCAGGCCGTGGACGACACGAGTGAACTTACGCACAAGGTGCAGGCGCGTGTGGCCGAGACCATCGTCAACATCCGCCAGCAGGCCGACCAGGTGAACAAGGCCACGCAGGTGACCGATGAGTTGCAGAAGTACGGACAGAATATCGAGGGCATTGTTGTCGCCATTCGCACCATTGCGGAACAGACCAACCTGCTCGCCCTGAATGCGGCGATCGAAGCGGCCCGTGCCGGCGAGCAGGGACGCGGTTTTGCGGTGGTGGCCGATGAAGTGCGCTCCCTGGCCAGCCGTACCCAGACCTCGACCAGCGAAATCCAGGACATGATCGGGCTCATGCAGGAAAAGATTCACTCGGTGGTGCATGTGATGAACGAAAGCCAGGCGCAGTCCACCCAGTGCGTGTCCCTGGCCTCGGGCGCGGGTGACTTGCTGCTGTCGATGAGCGACTCGGTCGACAGTATCCGCGACATGAATATCCAGATCGCCGCCGCCACCGAGGAGCAGAGCGCCACGGTGCAGGAAACCAGTCGGATGGTCATCCAGATCAACGATTCGGCCCAGCAGACGGCAGACGGCGCCGAGCAGTCCGCCATCAGCAGCCACGAGCTGTCGGACATGGCCAAGGTGCAGCGCGAGCTGCTCCATCATTTCAGCGTTTGAGCCGCGGGAGTCAGAACATGAAAGCATGGTTAATCCTCGCCTTGGGGGCGACGCTGTTCATTCCGGGCCCAGCCCAGGCCGCCACGCCCTTGCTGGGTGTAGGCATGGCAAAGTACGACGATAACTTCCAGACCCTGCTGCGCAACGGGGTGCAGCAACAGGCCAGCGTCATGAACGCAGACATCTTTATGGAGAACGGGCAGGACAGCGTCGATTTGCAGATGCGCCAATTCCGCAACCTGGTCAATTCCAAGGTGGATGCGATCATCGTCGCGATGGTCGACGGCAAAAGTGCGGCGCAGATGATGCAGCTGGCCTCGGATGCAAAGATCCCGCTGGTGTTCGTCAACCGCAACCCGACCCCGCAAAAGTGGCCGGCGCAGACCGCGTTTGTCGGCTCCAACGAGCTGGAGTCGGGTACTTTGCAGATGGAAGAGCTGGCGCGCCGCGCCGGTTACAAGGGCAACGTGGTGATTCTGGTGGGCGACCCCGCCAACGCGTCCTCCTTGATGCGCACCGAGGACGTGGAAAAAGTCGTCGCCAAATACCCCGATATGAAAGTCGTACAGAAAAAAGTCGGTAACTGGGAGCGTAGCCAGGCCGCCACGATTGTCATTGACTGGGTCAAGCAGGGCGTCGATTTTTCGATCATCGCGGCCAATAACGATGAAATGGCGATCGGCGCGATCATGGGGCTGGAAAAGGCCGGCAAGCAGGCCAAGGACTACTGGGTCGGCGGCATCGACGGCACACCGGACGGCTTGAAATTGATGGCTGAGGGCAAGATGGCGGTCAGCGTGTTCCAGGATGCCGCCGGCCAGGCCGGCGGCGCAGTGGACACCGCACTGCGCCTGGTACGCGGCGAGGTGCTGGAGTCGGCGGTGGTCTGGGTGCCGTTCAAGTTGATTACGCCTGAGAATCGCCAGGCGTTTGAATAGCACTGAGCACCTCGATCCAACCTTGGAATGCAGTCAAATGTGCTCAGGCAGGGGTATTGGTGAGCTTGGCATGGTACTGACCGATCATGCGAACCACCCGCCTGGCAATCAGAACACCCACCACAGGCGCGAGTGCAAACACCCCAAACAGCCACACCGCAGCGCTTGCGGTGCCTTCGACACCGCCGGGTTCAGTGAGGCCGGCGACGTTCGCGACCATGCCCGCCAGTGCCGCGCCAAACGCGGTAGCGAACAGCTGCACGGTGGTAATCGACGCGCTGGCAAGGTCCTGCTCACCGGCCGG
Organism: Pseudomonas sp. JV449; assembly: GCF_032424295.1. Classification (NCBI taxonomy): domain Bacteria; kingdom Pseudomonadati; phylum Pseudomonadota; class Gammaproteobacteria; order Pseudomonadales; family Pseudomonadaceae; genus Pseudomonas; species Pseudomonas sp. JV449. Next base: position 6,324 of record NZ_VYKD01000009.1, read on the forward strand.
CGCCACCTGGAACACCCGGGTCAGCAAGTGCGGCCAAGCCAGCCCCACGCCCAACCCAATCAGGATAAGCGCCAGGCAGATCGGTGTGAGCGTCTGCCCGCTGCCGTTGCTTTCGACGGGCATCAAGATGGCCAGCGCCACCATGCCCACCACGCCCAGGATCGGCCCGGCCAGGATCGCCCGTCGAATGTTGCTGCCCGTCACACCCGCGCTGGCGATTGACCCCAGCGTCCAGCCAGCCGCCATCAATGCCGCCAGATAACCGGCCACCAGCGGCGACTGGTGGTGCAGGACTTGAAGAAACAGCGGCACGAAGATTTCGCCACTGGTCACGGCCACCGCCAGCAATGACATCGTCGCGTACAGCGCGCCGAGTGCCGTGGTGATCCGAAACGCTCCGGCGGGCAACAGTCGATGGCGGGCGCGGCTTTCCGTGACGATCAGCAGCGCGGTAAACACCGCCGCCACGGCCAGCCCCAGCAGGTTCAGGGGCAGGGTGGACGAGACACTGCCGGCCGACACCGCCAGTACCGCCGCCGTCAGCAGCACCAGTTGGGCGAGTGGCAACGGGGTCGGCGCAGCGCTCTCGGTGCTGCGCCTGGGCAGGACCGCCGCCGCCAGCACCGCGAATAACCCGGCCACCGGAATCAACGACCAGAACGCCGCGCGCCATATGCCCAGCTCGGCAAACACTCCGCCCACCGCTGGCCCGACCAGCGTCGCCACGCCCCACATCCCCGACACCAACGCCATCGCGCGCGGCCACAGGCTTTCATCGAACACCAACCGAATCATCGCGTAGGACAGCGCGAACAAGAACCCACCACCCAGTCCCTGCACCAACCGCCCCACGAGCATCACCGGCATGGACGGCGCAAACGCACAGGCCAAGGCCCCGCCGGCGAACACCAGGCTGGCGACCAGGTACGCCGCACGCGGCCCGAGGCTGCCAAGCAGGCGCGCCGACAATGCCGAGCCGAGGATCGAGGCGGCGACAAATAACGTGGTGTTCCATGCGTAGTAGTCGATGCCGCCGATGTCCTGGACCACTGACGGCAGAATCGTGGTGGCGATGTACACGTTGATCGCATGCAGCACCACGCCGCCTGCCAGTGCGAGCGAACGTACGCCGTTGGCACCGGACAACAGCGCGGCCCAGTTGGAGGGGGAGGGTTGAGGTGTGTCCATGCAGGCTCCGATTCAAAGGACTGAAGGCTTGCCAAGGCAAGCCGACACCCTTTATAAAACCTCATGTTTAGATGAGGTCAAGAGCTGGATGGAAGCGAAAATCGATGTGCGCATCCCCCTCGGCGTGGGCGAATTGGCCCGCCGCAGCGGCGTGACCGTGGCCACGGTGCATTTCTACGAAGCCAAGGGGTTGATTCACGCACAACGCAGCGCGGGCAATCAGCGTCGTTATCAGCGTGACGTACTGCGCCGAATTGCGGTGATCAAGGTCGCGCAGCGCGCGGGCATTCCGTTGGCGACGATCAAGGACGCGTTGGACGAACTGCCTTCAGGACGGCCATTGACGGCCAAGGACTGGACCCAACTCTCCACACGCTGGCGCGACCTGTTGAGTGAGCGTATCAACAGCCTCACTCAACTGCGCGACCAACTCGATGGCTGTATCGGCTGTGGATGCCTGTCCCTGGATGATTGCCCGTTGCGCAATCCGGGGGATCAGTTGGGACGGCTGGGGGATGGGGCCGTGTTGCTCGGGAAGTGAGGCAGTCAGCGCCGACCCGTGCGCGTACTCACATCCACCCACACCGCCAACACCAGGATGCTGCCCTTCACAATCATCTGCCAGTAACTGTCCACGTCCAGCATCGACATGCCGTTATCCAGGCTGGTAATCACCAATGCCCCGAGCAAAGCGCCATACACCGTGCCCGAGCCGCCGCGCATCGACGTACCCCCAATAAAGCACGCAGCGATGGCATCCAACTCGCCCATATTGCCCGCTGACGGTGAGCCCGCCGCGAGACGCGCAGTATTGACCAGGCCGGCGAGGGCGCACATCACGCCCATGATGCCGAAGATCCACAGTTTCACCGCCTGCACGTTGATGCCTGACAGGCGCGTGGCTTCCATGTTGCTGCCCACCGCGTAGACGCGGCGGCCGAACACGGTCTGGCTGGTGACGTAGCTGAACACGCCGAGCAGCACCAGCAACAGCAGCACCGGTACGGGGATGCCGTCGTAGCTGTTGAGGGTGGTGACAAACCCGGCGAGCACCGCGCCGATCACCCCCACGCGCAGCACATCGCGCATCAGGGCGTGCGGTGCCAAGCCATGCAGCGCGCGGTTGCGCCGTTGTCTCCAGGTCAAAAACAGAGTCAGGGCAAACAGCAAGACCCCAAGGCCAACCCCCACCGAATGCGGCAAATACCCCTGGCCTACATACACCAGCGACGGCGACACCGGCGCGATGGTGGTGCCGCCGGTGATCCCCAGCAGGATCCCGCGAAACGCCAGCATGCCGCCGAGGCCAACGATAAACGACGGAATGCGCAGGTAAGCGGTCATGTAGCCGTTGGCCAAACCGATCATCAAGCCGCACAACGCCACCAGGCTGAGGTTGGCCAGCAGCGGAATGTGATAGACCACATCCAGGATCGCTGCGAGCCCGCCCAACAGTCCCAGCAACGAACCCACCGACAAATCGATCTCACCGCTGATGATCACCAGCACCATGCCGCACGCCAGGATGCCGGTGATCGACATCTGCCGCAGCAGGTTGGACAGGTTGCGCGGGGTGAGGAAGCCGCCCTCGGTCTGCCAGCTGAAAAACAGCCAGATAAACGCCACGGCGATCACCAGTGCGAGCATTTTGTAGCGAGTGAACAGCTGTTTGACCTGATTCATCTACGCGGTTTTCCGATTGTTATTGTTTTGGCTGAGCGCGGCGGCGAGCACCTGTTCCTGGGTGAGCCCCTCGTTGATGAAGTCGCCACGCAACTGGCCGTCGCCGATGACCAGCACGCGGTTGGACACGCCGAGCACTTCGGCCAATTCCGAGGAAACCATGATAATCGACACGCCTTCTGCCGCCAGCGCGCCCATCAGTTTGTAGATCTCATACTTGGCGCCCACATCCACCCCGCGTGTGGGCTCGTCGAGGATCAGCACCTTGGGCTTGGTCATCAGCATTTTCGCCAGCACAGCCTTTTGCTGATTGCCACCGGACAGGCTGGTGATCGGCAGGAACGGGCTGGCGGTCTTGAGGTGCATGCGTGCGATCTGCTGGTCGATGCTGCCCAGTTCGGCCTCGGCATCGATGCGGGTCAGGTGGGCATAGGTGTCGAGCACCGCCAACGTGATGTTCTGGCCCACGCCCAGGTCAGGGATGATGCCCTGGCGCTTGCGGTCCTCGGGCACCATGCACAGCCCGGCGCGGATCGATTTGAGCGGCGTACGCGTGTCGATCACCTGGCCGTCGAGCCACACCTCGGCGCTGTAGCGGCCGGGGTAGGCGCCGAACAACGCCGACACCAGCTCCGTACGCCCGGCGCCCACCAGCCCGGCTATGCCGAGGATTTCGCCGCGCTTGAGCACAAAGGAAATATCGTCGACGCGCTTGCGCTGGGGGTTGTCGACGTCATAGCAGGTGACGTTGCGCGCTTCGAAAATCACCTCGCCGATGGCATGGGGCTCGGTTGGGTAGAGGTTGCTCATTTCCCGCCCGACCATCTGCGTGATGATCTGCGGGATGTCCATGTCGGCCATGGCCGTGGTCGCGATGTGCTTGCCATCGCGGATCACCGCGATGGTGTCGCACACGGCCGCCACTTCATCGAGCTTATGGGAGATGTACACGCAGGCCACGCCCTTGGCCTTGAGGCCGCGGATGATGTCGAGCAGTACCTCGATTTCCGAGCGGGTCAGGGCCGAGGAAGGCTCGTCGAGGATCAGCAGGCGCGCCTGTTTGTTCAGGGCCTTGGCGATTTCCACCAGTTGCTGGTAGCCGCCGCCGTACTGTGACACCGGCAGCGCGACGTTCATGTCCGGCACCTTGAGCTCGCGCATCAACGCTTCGGCGCGGTGCAGCATCGCCGGGTAGTTCATGCGCCCGCCGGGCAGGGTCAGCTCGTGGCCCATGAAGATATTCTCGGCCACCGACAGGTCGGGCACCAGGGTCAGTTCCTGGTGAATGATGACGATACCGGCGGCCTCGGTTTCGCTGATGGACTGGGCCCTGAGCGGTTGCCCGTCCCAGAGGATTTCCCCCTCCCAGGTGCCATGGGGGTAGACCGCCGACAGCACCTTCATCAGGGTGGATTTACCGGCACCGTTCTCGCCGCACAGGCCGACACATTCCCCCGGCCGTACCTTGATGTCGATGCCGTTCAGCGCGTGGACACCGCCAAAGGTTTTGACGATGCCGTTCATTTGCAGCAGGTAGTCGGACATACCATGGCTCACACACAGGACTGACGACATGACTGTAGGAGCGAGCTTGCTCGCGAAAAACGCCAAGTCACCGCGTTTATTCAGGCTTTCCGCGTTTTCGTTCGCGATCTTCGCTGGCAAGCCAGCGCCTACAGGCCGATCTGCTCTTTGGTATAGAACCCGTCCTTTTCCAACAGGTCGATATTGGCCTTGGTCAGCGGGGTCGGGGTGAGCAGGATGGTGTCGACTTTCTTGCTGCCATTGTCGTACTGCGAGCTGTAGGTGGGCTTCTCGTTACGCGCCAGTTGCACCGAGAGCTTGGCGGCTTCGGTGGCGATCAGCTTGAGCGGCTTGTACACGGTCATGGTCTGGGTCCCGTCGATCACGCGCTTGACGGCGGCGAGGTCGGCGTCCTGGCCGGAGATCGGCACCTTGCCCGCCAGTTTCTGGGCGGCCAGGGCCTGGATCGCACCGCCGGCGGTGGCGTCGTTGGAGGCGACGATGGCGTCGATCTTGTTGCTGTTGCGGGTCAGGGCGTTCTCGACGATGCTCAGGGCTTCGGTGGGGTTCCATTCCTTGACCCACTGCTGGCCGACAATCTTGATGTCGCCCTTGTCGATGGCCGGTTGCAGCACCTTCATCTGGCCTTCGCGCAGTACCTTGGCGTTGTTGTCGGTGGGCGCGCCGCCGAGCAGGAAGTAATTGCCCTTGGGCGCCGCTTGCAGCACGCCGTTGGCCTGCATCTCGCCGACTTTTTCGTTATCGAAGGAAATGTACGCATCGATGTCCGCGTTGAGAATCAGGCGGTCGTATGACACCACCTTGATCCCGGCTTTCTTGGCTTCGGCGACCGCGTTGGTCAGCACGGTGGCGTTGAACGGCACGATCACGATCACATCGACACCCCGGGAGATCAGGTTTTCGATCTGCGAAATCTGCTTCTGCTCGTTGGCATCGGCGGACTGCACAAAGACCTTGGCATCGAGTTTTTCTGCGGCGGCGACGAAGTAGTCACGATCCCGGGACCAGCGTTCCAGACGCAGGTCGTCGATGGAAAAACCGATTTTCGGGTGGGCGGAGTCGGCCATCACCGGCAGGGCGAGCAGGGCCAGGGCGGTGGCGAGCAGGGTACGTTTGAATGACTTCATGGTGGTGCGTCCTTTTATTGTTGTTGGAAAGACACTGGGTGAAGACTTTAGGCGAACACTGTAGGTGTGGCTAACCGGCGTGTTGTGGCAAGCCGGGCTTTTGTGGTGAACAGGACTTTTGTGGTGAATGGGTTTGTCGTGGTGAATGGGCTTATTGTGGTGAATGGGTTTGGTGTGGTGAGGGGGCTTGTTGTGGTGAGCGGGCTTGCCCCGCGCTGGGGCGCGAAGCGGCCACATTGCAGGCGATGTGTTTTTAGCTGACACACCGAGGTGCCTGGGTTTGGGGCCGCTTC